>CAZWLF010000050.1:0-6343 GCA_964634805.1 uncultured Gammaproteobacteria bacterium | reverse complement strand
AGATCCTGAATCAAGTTCAGGATGACGACAATAGGTAGTTTTGAAACTGGTTCAACGAGCTAAAGGCTAAAATGTTAAATAAAAAAAATGAACAAACCTGCCGGTAGGCAGGTGATCAAATGGTTGAATGGATAAATAAATTAATTATGATGTCAAATGGTAATAGGCACCCTTAGTACTGCCTCTTTTCTCGACAATGCCGACTTCGATTAGCTTTCTTAGATCTCTCCAGATAGTATCGTCGGAGACCATGGGTACTACTTTGGCGGCATCGGACATCGTTAAAGCGCCAAACTGGCGCATTTGTTCGACTAATCTGATTTGCCGTTCATTAAGCGGGATTTGTTTATCACCCAGCTTCTTTTTTAGATGAATGTCTGAAGAAAGCTGGCGAACCTTTTCTTCTATTTTTTTAAGTTCGCCGGCCAGGCCGTAAGTAAAAAATTCCAGCCAGGGGGTTTGGTCTTTTTGGTTTAGCTCGCCGGGTTGCAAGGAAACAGCTTGGAGCGAATTGTAATATTCTTCCGCATGAAGATCAAAATATTCCTCCAAGACAAAAAATCGTTTGATGTTGTAACCTTCGCTCATCAGCACCAGGGTAGCCACCGCCCGGGCAGTTCGGCCATTGCCTTCGGTGAAAGGGTGGATTGCCACCAGAACATAATGAGTTATTCCCGAGCGCAGTACCGGATGGGTTCGTTTTGAGGGGTCGCTGTTTAACCAGCCAAAGACATCGTTAATCAGGTAGGAGACTTCTCCGGGCGGCGGCGGGCGGAAAAAGATTTCATCCGTGGCGCTGTTTCTGATGGTTACCTGGACGTTTCTGAGCTGACCGGCTTGGTTTTCAGGAACGATTTTTTCTACGGTCATTCTCTGGATTGCTAAGAGGGTTTCTTGGTTGTAAAACTGGCGGTTCTGGCCTTGGTCAACGACTAATTTTTCTAAAAAGTCCATCACTTCCCGATAATTGACTACTTCTTGGATGTCTCTTTTGGCGGCAAAGACCTTGCCTCCTTCGATTACCTTTGCTACTTGATTAAAACTTAAATCGTTGCCTTCCAGTTTGGTGCCGTAGTGGACGGTTCTTAGGATTGCGTCCTGCTGGAACTGTTTTTCATAGGCGGGAATAATCGGCGAAGCGTCGATGATTGCTTTTGAGGCTTCGATTTGGGAAATGTTTTTTAGAATTTCCTCGGTGATAGTAAACTTAGGAATAAACACGGAATAAAAAGTTAAAAGTTAAAAGTTAGGATATGCAACAGGTAACTGGTAATGCGTAACAGGTAAACAGAAAAATTTATCCACCTTCGCCAAAGCTTCGGTGGACAAAGTCGGTGGACAAATCCTCCTTTACCGTTCTTGTCCTTTGGCGGCGGACAGCTATGTAAAAACGAGCGACCCACGGATCAACCGGTACCGCATCTTTATCCGCGGGAATCCGGAAATAAAGAACCAGAATCAAAGAGCTTATAGATAAACTCTTTGAGCTTCAATTTTAAATCTTAATCATCAACCAATCAACTACTTTTTGATTGTTAAGATGATCTTTCAACATTTGCCGGGAAGAGATTAGCAGTCTAAGCCAGCGGGCGATTTTAGTTTTTGACTTTTGGCTTTTGATTAGTTGTTGCTGAAGGCAGAGGATGGATTTTTTAAGCCATTGTTCTAGCTCTACCTGTTCCTTAAAATTTAAATCTGACAACCTTTGGTCAAGAGGTTTTTCGACTATCGCTCGCCAGGCTTTCCATTGGTCGGAGCGGACAGGAGACGCCTTGCCAATGATTTCAATTATCCGACAGCGGGAGACGACCGTTGGCAACAGAGAGTCCCGGTTGTCGGAAATCAGGATAATTTCCGAGTTTTTAGGAGGCTCTTCCAGTGTTTTTAGAAAAGCGTTTTGGGCTTCCAAGGTCATAGTTTGGGCTTTTTGAACCACAACCAGTTTGGTTTTTTCCTGCCAGCTTTTTTTAGCAAGAAAGTTCTTAACCCAGCGGACCTTTTCAATGCCAATGCTTTTTTCCGGCTTCAAAAATAAAACATCGGGGTTATTCTTGGTCGAGGAAATACCCAACTCCTTGATTAGTATTCCGGCTTTTTTCTGCCTTTGCTTTGATTTACCGCCGGAGATTAAGAAAGCCATAAACTATTTTAACATTTAACATTAAACATTGGTTTATACATTTGATTATTTAGACATTTAACCCGCCTTTGCGAAACCCCAAAAGGATCTTGCGGCGGCGGAATAGCCTTTAGAGCTTCAATTCCCGATGTGTCAACCTATTCCACACCGGGTGTGTGATACCGGGTGTGTGATAGCCGGGGGACTTTATCTTGCCAGCCTTGAATTTGTTCTTTTTCTATGCCAATATGATGATAACTAAAGATGGAAGAAAAAACCTTGACCTCGATTCTGAAGGAGAAGAAACTTCTGACTGACCAGCAGGCGGAAGAAGTGATGCTGACCCATTTGCAAACAGAGAGAGGAGAGGAAGAGATCGTTTTAGCGAAAAAGCTGGTCTCTCCGGAAGAATTGATAAAAGCGAAGTCTGAACTTTACGGAACCCCTTTCGTTGATTTGGAAAAGGTCGGTTTTTCTCCGGTGAGTATTTCTTATGTTCCCAGAAGCGTAGCGGAAAGATATAAATTGATCCCCTTTAGCGTAGACGAAAAAACCAAGACTCTTTCAGTGGCAATGACTAACCCGCTCGACTTGGAAACGATTGATTTTTTGGAGAAGAAAACAGAACTAAAGGTAAAACCATATATGGCTTTACCTGAGCAGGTAGAGAAGGTAATTACCGTCAGGTACGAGCAGGAACTGACCCTTCAAGTAAAAGAGGCGCTTAAGGAAACTGAAAAAAAGAAGGCCTTGCCAGACTTAGATCATTTGGACGAGGTGATTAGAGAGGCGCCGGTAGCGAAAATAGTTTCTACTATTTTGCAGTTTGCCATGCGCTCCCAATCTTCTGATGTTCATATTGAGCCCCAGGAAGAAGACAGCCGGGTAAGGTATCGAATTGACGGTATTTTGCACGAAAGGCTCCTTTTGCCCAGAAAGGTTCACGATGCGGTTATCTCCAGAATTAAAGTTTTGGCAGATATGAAGATTGATGAAAGAAGGATACCTCAGGACGGCAGGTTTTCTTTTACCGCTAATAACGAAGAGGTAGACTTGAGGGTTTCGAGCGCGCCGACTGTTTATGGAGAAAAAATCGTGATGAGGTTGCTGAAAAAAACGGCCAAGATCCCGACTTTGGCAGAATTGGGCATGAGAGGTAAAGCTTTAAGGGATATCGAAGAGGTAGCTGCCCGGCCGCAGGGGATGATTATTGTTTGCGGACCGACCGGTTCAGGAAAAACGACCACTTTATACTCTGTTTTGAGTAAAATCAGCACCGTTAAAGTAAACGTGATGACTATCGAAGATCCGGTTGAATATCAAATCGAAGGGGTTAATCAGGTTCAGGTGAATCCACAAGCAGGGTTGACGTTTGCTTCGGCTCTGAGGTCGTTTCTGCGCCAAGATCCGGACGTGATCATGGTTGGAGAAATCAGGGATGAAGAAACGACCCGCCTGGCGATTCACGCCGCTTTAACCGGCCATTTGGTCTTTTCCACTTTGCACACTAATGATGCTTCCGGCGCCCCACCCCGGCTGATTGACATGGGCGCTGAACCGTTTTTGCTGGTTTCCTCTTTAACTTGTGTTGTCGCTCAGAGAGTTTTGCGCAGGATTTGTTCTGACTGTCGAGAAAGTTTTGTCCCCGATCAGGCGGAGTTGACTGATATTAAGGGTGTTTTGGGTAATTTGTATAAGCCGTTGGTAGAAAACCAACAGAGAAGAAGCGGTCAAGAAGAGGTGGTTCTTTGGCGCGGCAAGGGCTGTAAAGAATGTAATAATACTGGATATAAAGGAAGAATAGGTATTTTTGAGGTGATAACTGTTGATGACAAAGTCGGTAGACTGATTTTAGAGAAAGCCTCAGGAGTGGAGATAAATAAAATAATGGTTGAAAAAGGGATGGTGACTTTAAAACAGGATGGTTACGCTAAGGTTTTGGAAGGAATTACTACTGTAGAGGAGGTTTTGCGGGTGGCAGAATTTTAAACTTGTTTATAGCCAGAGAGAACCTTCTTGTTTAATGGTTAATCTTTTTCTATTATTAAAGCGCAGCCTTAGTAAATATGGATATCAAAAAGCTTTTGGAATTAGCTCTTAAAAATAACGCTTCGGATTTACACATTCTTTTTGGGATCGCGCCGACTCTGAGAATAAACGGGGAGTTGGAGCCGATCACCGGCAAGACTTCTTTTGAAAAAAGTGAGATCAAAGAAGCAATTTTGAGTCTCTTGGACGAAAATCAGAAGAAAATCTTTTTAGAAAAAAAAGAGCTGGATTTTTCCTTCGAGTTTGAACGAGGGACTCGCTTTCGGGTTAATGCTTACCACGCTCAAGGCAGTGTAGCCGCTTCTTTCAGGCTGATAAAGCCTAGAATACCGACAATTGAAGAACTAAACTTACCGGAAATGCTTCGTCGGTTTACCGAGTTAAGGCAGGGATTTGTTTTAGTTGTCGGACCGACAGGACATGGCAAGTCAACCACAGTAGCGGCGATTTTGGAGGAGATTAACAAAAACAGAAAGGTGCACATTGTTTCGATTGAGGATCCGATAGAGTATGTTTTGCAAGCGAAACGGTCAATTATTTCCCAAAGGGAAATTGGCGGTGACAGTTTGAGCTTTCAAAACGCTTTGCGTTCTTGCTTGAGAGAAGACCCTGATGTTGTTTTTGTCGGCGAGATGAGAGATTTGGAGACTATCGCCTTGGCTTTAACTATCGCCGAAACTGGGCATCTGGTTTTTTCAACTTTACATACTAATTCTTCCGCTCAGACGATTGACCGGATCATTGATGTTTTTCCGGAGGGAGCCAAAGGTCAAATTAAACTTCAGCTGGCCAGTGTTTTGGGGGCAGTGATTTCTCAAAGATTGATTCCCAGTTTGAACAAGGACCAGCTTTTTCCGGCAGTGGAAATTCTTTTGAGTAATCCGGCGATAAGGACGGCGATCAGGGAAGGAAAAACCTATATGATTGATAACGTAATCCAGACCTCGTTGGAGGCGGGCATGGTTACTTTGGAAAGATCTTTGGCTGTTTTAGTTCGCCAGGGAAAGATCGACTTGGAAGCGGCTCAGTCTTTTGCCCTTAGGCCTGAGGATTTAAACAGGCAGTTGCGGCAGGAAAAAACAAAGGGTTAGGGTGTCAACTCCTCAGAACCGAGGATTTCCGGTTTGGAAACAATCCGGTCCAGGCTGGTTTTTAGTTAAGATAGGGACAGCGTTTCAGCCTATCCAGACCGAGCCTTTCAATCTTATTAATAATGGAAAAATTTATCTTTAAAGCCAAAAACTGGAAGGGCAAGTACGTTAAGGGGGTAGTTGAAGCAAAGGAGCGTAAGGATGCGGTTACTTTGCTTAAAGAAAGAGATTTGGTCATCCTTTCCCTTTCAGTGATTAAAAATTCTCTTTTTAACCAAATTAAAGCGGTACTTCTGCTTAGGGTAACTTTGGGCCAGCTCTGCGGTTTTACCCGGCAGCTGGCTACCATGGTTAATGCCGGACTGCCAATCGCGGAAGCGTTGGACCTGCTTAAAGAACAGGCCAAGGGTAAGATGAAACTAATCGTCGAAGACTGCTTGGCCAAAGTTCAGGGAGGGGAACCTTTGGGGAAAGCTTTGGCCAAAGAAAGAAAAATCTTCGGTGAGGTTTACATCGCTTCAATCAAGGCCGGTGAAGAAGGTGGCGTTTTGGACAAGGTACTGCTGAGACTGGCTGACAATTTGGAGCAAAGGAAAGAGTTTCTTGCCAAAGTGAAGGGAGCGATGATTTATCCGGTGATTGTTGTTCTAGGAATGATCGGAGTTACTTTTATCATGATGATTTTCGTGGTGCCGAAAATGACTTCGCTTTACGGCGAGTTTGGTACTGAAATGCCTCTTTCTACTAGGGTGCTGATTGGTTTGGCTAATTTTGTTTCTGCCAACGTGCTTCTTTTCCCGCTGGCAGTGGCAGGGTTAATTTTTGCTTTCAGCAGTTTTAACAAGACTAAATCGGGGAAGACAAAGATTGACGAATTAAAACTTAAAATTCCTATTGTCGGTCCATTGATTAAGGCGGTCTTGCTGACAGAAATTACCAGGACTTTGAGCACTTTGTTGGCCACTGGGGTTCACTTGGTTGACTCTTTAAAAATAGTCGGCGCCGCCGCCGGAAACGAGGTTTTTACCCAAGGACTGGACCGGGCCGCCGAATGGGTGGAAAAAGGACTGCCTTTATCGGAAGC
>CAZWLF010000049.1:0-6898 GCA_964634805.1 uncultured Gammaproteobacteria bacterium | reverse complement strand
CGACGGCGATTATAAAGACAGCGTGCCGATGGAAAAACAGGGCATTGAAATTGTTGATATCTTGAAAAAACAAGGCATTGAAGTTCCTGGTTCGGTGGCTCATGCCATGGCGGCCCACAATTGGCACAATACCGGGGTAGAACCGAAAAGCCTAATGGATTGGTCTTTATTTATCTGCGACTCTTTAACCGGGCTGATTGTCGCTTGCGCTCTGGTCCGGCCGGAGAAAAAGTTAGCCGCGGTTACGGTTGATTCTGTTTTGAAAAAGTTTCCCGACAAAAGGTTTGCCGCCGGTACCAGAAGAGAAGAAATAAAGCTGTGTCAGGAGAAATTAGACATTCCTTTGGAGGAATTTGTTAAAATATGCTTAGAGGCGATGCAGGCGATTGCCGGTGATTTGGGTCTTTAAATAGTCAATAGACTTTTGCGCTTTAGTCATTCTGAGCCTAGCGAAGAATCCAGCGAAGCGTATTTTTATGCCCTGTGGTTACAGGGATAGTCAGGATAATATTATAATTTGCAGAACATTAGTCATTATTATTTTTTAATAAATTTTTAAAATGGGTGAAGATCAAGATTTTGGGGAAGGACACGATTTGAAGGCAGACCTTGAGGAATTAGGTGTAGGAAAGAACAAAGCAGGAGAAAAACCGGCCGCGGCCTCTTCGGCGGGAGAGACACCCCAGCCTCCGATTGGAGGAGTAAAACACCAGATAATAAGCGTTTCGCAATACGGACTTGCTCCTGGTCCGCAAGCGATTTTTGACCGCCAGGCAAAGGCAGTGTTGGTTCGAACCGGAGGAGGAACACCACCCCTCCCAGTTCAGGGTGTGGCGGAGACAGGAGAGGCACGGAGTGAAGAAGTAGTGGCAGGAAAATATGGCACCAAGAATACGGAAGCAGTTCTTGCGCGCCAGGCAGGGGTAGAGAAGAAAAGGCAGCAGAGAGCAAGAAGGCAGCCGCACTTAGTTGGTAAATAAACAGTCCATCGGCTCCGGGCCTAAGACGACGTCGGATCACTGTTGCCACGCAACGTCGGATGACTGTTGTGACCCGGGGTCCTTTTTGTCATTCCGGGCCTGACCCGGAATCTGCCCAGATTCTGAACGACCCAGTGATGCAACGGGGTAAAAGTTCAGGATGACGACGCAAGTTCATAAATGACAAAGAATAGATAGTTTTGAGACCGATTTTTTTAAAACAGTTTTTTAATTTATGTTAGACCCAAAATTCATCAGGGAAAATATAGACAGGGTCAAAGAAAATCTTAAAAAAAGAAATCTTGACCCTAAATTAGCCGGCCAATGGTCGGATTTAGACCAAAAACGGCGGGAAATCACGGTCAAGATAGAAAATCTCAGGGCGAAAAGAAACCAGCTTACCGAACAGATCAAGAAAAGCCCTAATGACCCGGCTTTGCTCAAAGAAGCCAAAAAAGTCAAACAAGACCTTCAGGGTTTTGAAACTCCTTTGCCTGATCTTGAATCCGCCTGGCAGGATTTGTTGCACCGCTTACCTAACATTGCCGCCGATGATGTTCCAATCGGCAAAGACGATACTGGAAATGTAGTCATTAAAACTGTCGGCGACTTGCCTAAATTTGATTTTAAACCTCTAGACCACCTCGATTTAGGCGAAAAATTAAACCTTATTGACGTTAAGAAAGCCGGCCAGCTTTCCGGCTCCAGATTCGGCTATTTCAAAAACAAGGCCGCCTTATTGGAAATGGCCTTAATGTTTCATGCTTTCAAAAAGCTGGTAGACAAAGGCTTTCACGGCATGATCCCGCCGGCGATGGTCAAGAGCAGGACCGAGTGGGCTTGCGGCTATGCTGATAACAACAATCTTTTTAATGCCTATTATTCCATTCCGGAAGATGACCTGATTTTTATCAGCAGTTCGGAACATTCGGTAGTTCCCTACCATAGCGGGGAAGCGCTTGATCCGAATGATTTGCCATTAAAATACGTTAATTTTTCTCCCTGTTTTCGGCGTGAATCAGGTACCTACGGCAAGGACACCCGGGGCTTGTTTAGGGTTCATTTTTTCAACAAGGTGGAAATGAACATTTTTTCCCTGCCCGACTATCAAATATCAGACAAACTCTGTTTGGAAATGCTTCAAAACGAGGAGGAATTAGTTCAGGAATTGGGCCTGCCTTACCAGATTAAAAATTGCTGTACCGGCGACTTGCCCCAACCGAACAGAAGAATGTACGACCTGGAAGTTTGGTTTCCCGGACAAAACGCTTACCGGGAAACCCATTCGTGCAGCAACTGCGGCGATTATCAGGCTAGAAGATTAGATACTAAAACCGATTTTAAGGGTAAAAAAGAGTTTGTCCACATTTTAAACGCCACCATGGCCACCGACCGGCTAGTTTTAGCGATTCTGGAAAATTTCCAACAAAAGGACGGGTTAATCGCTATTCCTAAGGTTTTACAGCCCCTAGTTGGTAAGGAAATTATTAAGAGTTGACAGGTTGACACCCCCGGGGTGTGCATTTTTCTATTATCCTATCATTCTCTTATCCTCTTATCTTGATATAATCTACCCATGTTCAATTTTGTTAAGAAGATTTTTGATTATAACGAAAAGGAGTTGAAAAGGCTCCGGAAAATAAGCGACCAGGTTAACACTTTGGAGCCTGAAATCAAAAAGCTTTCCGATAAAAGCTTGGCGGCAAAGACGAAGGAGTTTAAACAAAAGATTGCCGGCGGGACCGGTCCGCAAGAGCTGATGCCTGAAGCCTTTGCCGTGGTTAGGGAAGCGGCGATAAGAACGATTGGTCAAAGACATTACGATGTTCAGCTGATCGCCGGAGCGGCCATTTGGGAAGGCAAAATTGCTGAACAAAAAACAGGAGAGGGAAAAACTTTAACTGCTACCTTGCCTCTTTATCTTCGGGCTTTAGAAGGCAAAGGAACCCATTTAGTCACAGTCAATGATTACTTGGCTCGCAGAGATTCGGGTTGGATGGGTCAAATCTTCGACTTCTTAGGCCTCTCGGTCAGTTGTATTATTCCCTACCAGTCTTTTTTATATGATCCGAAATTTAAAATTTCCGCCGACGATCCCCGGTTGATTCACTTAAAACCGATCGAAAGAAAGGAAGCCTACCTGGCTGATGTTACTTATGGTACTAACAACGAATTTGGTTTTGACTATCTTCGCGATAATATGGCCAGGGATTTAACCGAAGCGGTTCAAAGAGAGCATTTTTTCGCCATTGTCGACGAGGTTGATTTTGCTTTGATTGACGAGGCCAGGACTCCGTTGATTATTTCCTCGCCGGAAAGCGAGGCGACCGAGAAATATTATCGTTTTGCCGAACTTGCCTCAGAACTTAGTTCCGGCAGTGATTTTGTTATTGACGAGAAGGCCAGAAGCGCCATGCTGACCGAATTCGGCATCCGCAAGGTTGAAAAAAAATTAGGAGTCAGCAATTTATATGAAGAAGACTTCGATACTATCCATTATATTGAAAACGCTCTGAAAGCATCGGCCCTCTTTCAAAAGGACAAAGATTATGTGGTTAAAGACAACCAGGTTTTGATTGTTGACGAGTTTACCGGCCGGCTGATGCATGGCCGCCGCTGGTCGGATGGACTGCATCAGGCGGTTGAGGCCAAAGAAGGAGTGACCATCCAAAGAGAATCGAAAACCTGGGCGACAATCACCTTTCAAAATTATTTCAGAATGTATCAGGTTTTGTCCGGCATGTCAGCGACTTCTGCTACCGAAGCGGAGGAATTTAAAAAAATCTACGAACTCGAGGTGATTGAGGTGCCTACTAATCAACCGGTTGACAGAACTGATTTTCCGGATGTGATTTATAAAACCAGACGGGCAAAATATGCCGCCGTAGCCGCGGAAATAGAAGATTGTTACCAAAAAGGCCAGCCGGTTTTGGTCGGTACTACCTCGATTGAGAATAATGAAATGGTCAGCCGGTATTTGAAAAAGAAAGGCGTTCCCCATCAGCTTTTAAACGCTAAACAGCATGAAAAAGAGGCGGGGATTATTTCCCAGGCGGGTAAATTAAAAGCGGTCACGATAGCAACCAATATGGCCGGCCGGGGAGTGGATATCATTTTAGGCGGCGCGCCGCCTAAAAAACTCAAAACTCAAAAGTCAAAGGTCGAAAATGAGGAAGAATTGTTAACTGATTGGCAAAAAGAACATAATCAAGTTTTAAAACTTGGCGGGCTTCATGTTATCGGCACCGAGAGGCATGAGGCCAGGAGAATTGACAACCAGCTGCGGGGCCGTTCCGGCCGCCAGGGCGATCCGGGCTCTTCGAGATTTTTTGTTTCTTTAGAGGACGACCTGATGAGGATTTTCGGCGGCGATAAGATCGCTTCGGTAATGAGCCGGTTTAATATGCCGGAAGATATGCCGATCAGCCATTCGATGGTCAGCGGCATGATCGAACAGATTCAGATAAAAATAGAAGGTTTTAATTATGATATCCGCAAAGGTTTGGTTGAATTTGATGATATTGTCAACAAGCAGAGAGAGATTATTTACCGGCAAAGAAGGGAAATTCTAAAGAATTCTTCGGAAAACCCGGCTTGGTTGAAAGAAACGGTTTTGACCAAACTTAACAGCGAAATGGCTTTGATCGTCGATTTAAGTTTAGATCCGGAGATAATGATGCCGGATGCCGATAAAGTAGTGATCGCTTTTGCCGAAGTGATCCCGATTGAAGAGACCGAAGAAAGAGAAATAATTAAAAACCAGATTAAAGGTTTAAGTCGTGAGATTGTTACTGTAAAGCTTAACCGGATGGTTGAAGAACATTATCAACAAAAAGAGGAGGAATTAGGCAGTGAAATTTGCCGTGAAATCGAAAGATCGGTCTTGATTTACACCTTGGATAACCTTTGGGTTGACCACTTGACCGCTTTGGAAAGCTTAAAGCAGGGTGTCAGACTGCGGGGTTATGGCCAAAGAGACCCACTGGTAGAGTACCGGACCGAAAGTTTTGCCATGTTTAAGCAATTGCTGGCTCAGATTGATTACCACGTGGTCAGAAGACTGTTTAGGGTTGAAGTGGTAAAAACTCCTCAAGCGGTTCCCGGGTCAGTAATTGAAGGCCGGGGTCAAATGATTGTTCCCCAGGCTGCCGGAAATACGGATCAGCCTTCAGAACCAGTCGCGGCTCAACAACAACCCGAGGTAAAGCCGATCGTTTCCGGTGGCTTAAAACCGGGCCGCAACGATCCCTGCCCCTGCGGGTCAGGGAAAAAATATAAAAAGTGCTGTTATCCTAAGTATGGTTAAAATAGTTTACCCTGGTCTGATGAGGAATTGCTTTTGGGGTGTGAATCGAAGCCATTGATTAAACTTCTAATTTCTTCTAATATCTTCTAAGATTTTCTAAAAATGTTGAAATACAGATATCAGGAAACCAAAAAAATCAAGAGATTGCTGCTGGAAACTGAGGCCTTGAAAATAATTTTTGCGAGGGCTAAGGTTTTGCCGCAAGTAGAGGAAAACTTACGCCGGGAATCGCTTTTAAAAAGCGCCCTTTTTTCTGCCAAGGTTGAAGGCAACCCTCTTAGCTTAGAGAATCTTAAGATGGCTTTGGATAATGGCAACGGCACTGATCTTAAAAAATTAGAAGTGTTTAATTTGTTGAGGGCCCATCAGTATATTTATAGTTCCAAAACGCCGAAAAAATTAAGCCTAATTTTAATTAAAAAATTGCACCAAATGGCGATGAAAGGTGTTTCGGGCAGGATTGGTAAGTTTCGAAACGAGCCTCAGGCGATTTTTAATCAAGCCGGGGTGGCGGTTTACTTGGCCCCGGCGTCTTTTCGACTGCCAGAATTGATGAAAGAATTTGTTCAGTTAGCCAGCAATTTTGGAGGTGAAATTCCCGTGAAAGCAGCGGTTCTTCAATTTCTTTTTGAGAAAATTCACCCTTTTGCGGATGGCAATGGCCGGGTAGGAAGATTAATTTCAGCGCAGATTATGCAAAAGGCTGGCTACAGTTTCCGCGGTTTGGTTTCAATTGAGGAGATGATTGATAAAAACAGAGAAAATTATTATCAAGCGCTGGAGCCCTCGCGGGATACCAATCCGTTTATAGAATTTTTTTTGGAATCTTTTATCGAACAGGCGGGGCTGGTTCTTAATAACTTAAATGAAAAAAAAGAGGAATTGCCGGAAGATTCTCTCTTACCTCGCCGGCAGGAAATTCTGGAAATAGTCAAAGACCATCCTTATTGCTCTTTTGATTTTATTTCCCGGCGTTTTTCGTTGATTAATCCCAAGACCCTGCATAACGATTTAAAACAGCTCCAGGAAAAAGGCTTTATAATTAAAGCTGGAAAAACAAGGGGGGTTACTTATAAGGCCGTAAGTAGATGAAGAAAATTTTAATACCGGTAAATTCGTTAAAACAACCGAACTCCGATGCTTGTTCGATAACCTGCGCGAGAATGATGCTCGCCTATTACGGCTTAAATGTCACCGATGAAGAAATATTTAAGTTCATAATTAAAGCTACTTTTGACGGAGGCTCATTCCTCTCAGAAATTGGCAGGTTTGCCAAACATAAAGGATTCGACGTTGATTTATATGCTTTTAATCTTTACTTAACTGATTCAAAAGATGACCGTCTACTTATGAACGAACTTTTAGATAAATTGGAAAAACAATTAGAAGGTTCCCGGTGGGATAAGTATTATGATCTAATGGTTGAATCAACGATTAAAGGAATCAAAGAAGGAGTAAACTACACTATCAAAAAACCGGATTTCAGAATTATAAAAACTTATCTGAATAACAAAACCCCGGTATCTGTAAGACTGAATTATGCCGCTCTTGTTGGAAAACAGGGAGACCCTTTTGACACCCATGACGTGGTTCTTTCCGGACTGGGTCTATC
>CAZWLF010000048.1:0-7177 GCA_964634805.1 uncultured Gammaproteobacteria bacterium | reverse complement strand
TTCGTGACTCATTGGACTCGTTATTGAGTCCAAAAGGTATCGTGACTTTTACAACCGTAAGAAGACCAGTAAATTTTGGGAAATAGGGGTTTATCGCCGACACTCCCGCCTATGGCATTGACTTTGACTCTCGGTTATCACGGTAACCCTTAACTACTACCGCCATGTTGTTAAAAAGCTTCCAGTTCCAAAAACCAATCACTGGATATTGGCTACCTTTGCCCACCGGATCATTAACCACATATGTAGTCTTCTTGACTGTTTGGCCGCCTTCTTGATAGCTGTCAACCCAATAGCCAATAACGGTAGTTGCATGTTCTCCAAGAACAACGGTGTATTCTCTTCCTTGCTTATCTTGACGCTTTTCCACAGTTGGATTATCTTTATATGAAACCCAAACCACTAACGGAAAACTTTGATCAAGCTGCTTTTTTACCCATTCAAGATCAACGCCGGAAACTGCTTCCGCATTAAAGCCAGCCTCTTTAAATCTTTGAGCAATCGGTCCGGCGTGAACACCATATCCCAAACCAGGTTTATCACAACTAATGCTTAATCCGCCATCAATATCTCCGCAATAGCCGAAATCAGGGTTATCGGCTTTTTCGATACCGGCAAAATACTCTTCCCAATTGGGATAGTCATCTGGGGGGGTGGGGACAAAATATTGGGCAATCATTGCTGAGGCGGCAGATTCGCAACTCAAAGAGTAATCTTGACGATCAATCCCAATGTTTAAAATTCTCGCCTCAGCCCAAACACCTCTTTTCCCATTCCAAAGAGCGACTATCCGACCGTTTTTATCCTTTATTGTCGAGGAATTAAGAATCTGGGGTTTAAAATCGATTGTTGCCCCTTGTTTTTTTAAGTCCAACGCTAATGGGTCAGTGGTCTCATAAAATAATCGCCATTGTTTTCGTTGAGCCTCGGTCAGCTTCTTCGGATCCTGATCTAAATAGGCGGTCTTGCCCTGTTGGGTTAACTCCCAGCCAGGGTAAAGTTCTCTTTGCTCGCTGCCGGCTCTTTTGCCAATATGCCTTGGGTTAACCCAGCCAACCATCATTTCCTTACGAAGAGCGACAAGGGTCCCCTGGTCAACCTGCCAAGCAAGACTGTCGGCAATAACCGGTTTTCCTTCTGAATCCGTTCCCAGCAATCCGTCTACCCCGAAGGTAATAAAGGTCGGCTCCGGACGCTGCTCGGCAGGTAATTGATCGGCTTTTTCATAGGCAATCGTTACCAGCCGGTTTAACTCAGCCGATCTCTTGCTATCTAAGGCCAAAATCAATCCTCCGGGAGCATAATCACCAACTCCTTCTTTGTCCACCAATTGCAAGGCAACTAAAGCAGTGCCGTCGGTTTGTTTAAAATAAACCAATCCGGCTTTATCTACCACAAGGTTAGTAACACCCAGCTTTCTTTCTCTTACCCATTTATCGGCACAAACTCTCAAGGCGTTGACCTGGTCGCCAATACTGCGTTGGGTTTCCTCGTCTTCGCTCGATAAGGAATCAACTGTTTCCTGGTTCTGCCATTTTAACTGAGGGCTTGAATCTAATCTGGCTTTCATCTCCTGTTCTTGCTGAATTCTTACCTGCTCGGCCTGGATTTTCTCCAACTTTTCGGGGGATGGGGTAGCGGTGGCCGGAATTGGCGTCGCGGTTGGCGTTGCTCTTTTTTGAATTACGGTTGGAGTGGCTTTCCTTTCCACCGGGGTAGGTGAAGCCGTTCTCTCCAAAGTAGCCGTCGGCCTCCGCGTTCCCGTTGGAGCGGGAGTATCTGTCGGTGATGCCGGCACTTCCGGTTGGGTTGTCCGAGGAGCGCAGGCCGCTGCCGCAGCGCCGGCTGCTGCAAGAGCAGACAACCGCACAAAGCTCCGCCTACTTAGTGTTCTCCCTTTTCCTAATCTGTTCACTCGTCTACCAGTTGCCGAACCATCTTCTTTCGTTGCTACCTCTGCAGCAACCCGCCTTTGTTGTCCTCCCGCCCTTCCACTACTTTGCCGACCCCGTTGCCAAGAGTCAGGGCGTCCAACCGCAACCGTCGTCTCAACTGCAGGTTGATTATTTCCTACCGCGATTTCACTGGCTTCTGTTAATACCTGAAGAGTTCTCCCTCCTGATCTTCGCTCTGCCTGCTCAGACAGTTTCGGTTCCGCTATCAAGGAAACTCTTTTCGGTCGAACTAATCGCCCAAGCCCCAAAAAACCGCCACTCCCTGCTTCCTCTTTCTTTTCCATACCATCCTCCGTTTTTAATTCTTTAACAATTGGCCTCATTGGATTATTTAGCCTTTTCTCTCTTCGTCCATCCCCGAAATTCCCAAGCCCGGCAAATCGGGAAAAATTTTCAATCGGAACTGCTGGCCTTGCCGATCTTGAAACATTTGAAGCCCCAACCGGAACCAAAACTAATTCCCTCGGCCGGAAAACATCAGATAATCTCTCAAAAAAATTTCTTTGTCCCGCTTTAGAAACCTGAACCATCCGGACCGGCCTTCCTCTAAAATCCTTTACCGGTATTGCCAGTTCAGGCCGAACCGTTCCGGTCTGCCGCAATAATCTTGGTTCTTCCCAGGAAAGCGATGGCTCAGAAACAATCTTTGCTTTCTCCCTCTTTCCCGCCGGAGTGGGATGGCGGTTCTCCCTTCCTTTAACCACCCTAACCGTAGAACTGTGCGGCATCCCTAATTCCCCCGGTTCCCCCCGTTTCCCTAATTGCCCTGATTCCCCCGATAACCGTTCAGAAGCTGCTAAAATTCTTCCCTCTTCCCCCAAGGGCAACCTTCTGACCCGGCCTATCGGCCAAGCCGGACCGGTTTCATTGTCTACTCGGCTAATCTCTTGCGGCGACCTCGTTGCGGACCCACCAACCAAAGAAGCGTGTCTTTCCTGATCGGAAGATAAAGCCGGTAAAGCCAACCGCCCATTTTTAGGCTCTATCACCATCATCAATGCCCTTGATTCCGGAACACGCCTTCCCAGACTCATCTTGTCTTATCCTATAATAGAAAAGAGGTTTTGTCAAGTTTTACCTAAAAATAGGGATTAGCTCCAGTTATCTGAATACATACTAAATACACATAATATTGCGGGGCCGGGGCGCTGAAGGAGTTCTTTAGAAACTTTCGCGAAGCCGGACTGTCCACCCTGTTAACCCCCCATTAGACTCATCAGTCTCAGAGGCCTTATCCCTTTCGACGCCAATTTCTTCAATGAACCAGTTTTAAAACCACCTATCGTCGTCATCCTGAACTTTTACCCCGTCGTATCACTGGGGTGTTCAGAACCTACCTTGTCATCCTGAACTTGATTCAGGATCTGGGCAGATTCCGGGTCAAGCCCGGAATGACAGAAAGAACCCCGGGTCGCAACAGTCATCCGACGTCGTATTACGACAGCCATGCGGCATCGCGTGGAGCCCGGAATGACGTTTAGATAAGGTTTCGAAACAAGTTCAATAGTTCCTCGGCGTCACCTGGGTGTGGAAGTTAATCGAAGATTTTTCATAAGGCAGTTCAGAATCGCCGCCCTGATAAAGAGTAAAATCAATGACTACCTCAGGAACACCGCCGGAACCGACCAAACAACTAATAAAATGGTCGCAATCTATCCGGCTGACATCTTCAAGTAAAACCACCGTTCCCTGCTCGGCGCTGACGGAAGCAATTCTGTCTGCACTGCAATCAAAAGTAGTGGTAAAACCGTCGTGGGAAACAACCGAGAGACTGCTTTTGTCATCGCCATCGCAGTCGGCGGTTAGGTCGGGCAGGAAAGAGGCCCCTCTAACCATTTTTTCAATCACGTTTAAAGTAAAATCTCCTTTTTGCTTTAAGTTTTCGGAAACTCTGGACCTGGTACTGCTTCTTAGAGTGGTAAAAAAAACTCCGGTGGCAATCACCCCGATTAATCCTAAAATTCCAATCATCACAATCACCTCTATAATGCTAAACCCTTTTGCTGAACTCTTTCTTTTAATCATCAAAAAAGCCCTAATCAAAATCGGTAAAATAAGTGGTCGCATCAACGTTGCGCATCCCCCCGGCATCATCCCAGCTGACGGTAATTTTAACCTTCACTTTTTGGGTATTGGTAAAGATCTCGTAATCGGAAAATTTCGTCACTCTCCGGTAGTCAGCAGGATTGCTTGAACCGGCGACCGGATCCTCGGTAACAACTACTTCAGCGGCGGCATCAGCCCAAAAGCTAACCGAGTTGTTTTTCTTCATAGATTTAAGATACTCCATTTTTTCCTGAACCATTTTAACTGCCAAAGATCTGTCTTTAGCCGACCGGGAAGCCCGGCTGAAATAAATCACCCCGAAAACCAATCCAGCTAAAATCAAGGCGCTGATACTGATTGCGAAAAGCGACTCGATCAATGTTTGGCCTAAGTTCTTTGCCATTTAATATCTCCGGAGCCGGAAATGGTTAACCTGCCGCTTAAACCATGGAGGCTCAAATCAATAAATCCCTGCCCGCTGGTAGTCCCGGAAACGCTCTGAATCATAATCGGAATCGGAAAACTGCCGGAAAAGGCCCGCGAGACATCTGGATTGATCACAATTGTCTCTCCTGCCGCCATTGGAACGTCGTCGCAGGAGGCAACCACAAGAACATTTCCGTCGCCACCTTGGGAAATCAAGTAGCCATCAAAAGAAGGACAGCTCGTATCATCAGCTGGTCTTTCTCCGTTAATCGCCTTTGACCTTATCTCCCTCAGTCGGGAAACAAGTTCTAAGCCGGCCGCGTCCAATACCCTTGTTTCTCTGAAGTTATTCCAGCTAACCAAAACTAAACTGGTTGCCACCGAAACAATAGTAATTACCACTAAAAGCTCGATTAAGGTAAAACCCGCGCCTATTTTTTTACCCGCCTGCCCGCCTCGCTGAGCGGTCGAAGTGGACCGACAGGCGGGCTTTTCATTCTTTACCTTAAATCCGGTCATTATCATTTAACTACATAATATTGAGAGTGTCTAATGGTGTCCAAAAAAACTTTTCAGTGTCCAATGCCTAAACTTAATCGTCATCCTGAACTTGATTCAGGATCCTCTATCGCCCGGGAATGACGAAGTGTTGTTCGGCAAGTTAGGTTTACTCTCTAAAGAACCTAAGGGTTGCTAAACTGGTAATTACAAGTTCCGCCTCCGCAGGAAGGACTGCCTGAACAACTGCCGCCGGTTTCACTCTCCAAAAGAGCGCAAATAATGTAAGTGTAGCCGTCGGAAGAATTGTAATAATAAGTCCAGCCGTCATTTGATCTCGGATCCAGCGGAACATTATTAATATATCCGGATCCTAAAGTGGAAAGCATCCCGTCCCAATCATTGCCGCTGCCGTCACCGGTGTTAGGGTAAAGACCGTTGTCCGACCGGTACATTTCCAAAGCCGCTCTGACCTGATTGACATCGGACTTTCTTTTACCGTCGCGCCCCTTTTGGTTGGCCGACCGGTAACTGGCAATTCCTATTGCCGACAAAGTAATTACAATTGTCACCGCCACCAAAAGCTCCATCAAAGTAAAACCCTTTCGTTTATTTGACATTTATCATTTATTATTTAACATTTACTAAACTTTCACACCTTTGTCATTCTTGAACTTTTACCCCGTCACATGACTGAATTCACCCCCGGGATGAAAATCCGCCTAACACCCCGGGGGTGGACTATCCAAGGTTTACCCCGTCGTACGACTAGGGGTGATTCAGGATCTACCATAACTTCCGTTTTGCTCTTCGACAAACTCTCCGCTTCCCCGACAATTATTGGGAATGTTTAACGCAAAAATAGTTGTTGCTGGCGGCTGTCGAAAAAGAACAGGAAGTACCGCCTCCGGGGCAGCTGCAGCCACTGCAGTTGCCTTTACCGGTATTTTGCAATAAAGCGGCAAAGCAGTATCTATTGCTGTCGCAAGTGCCGTTATAATTCAAACTCGGATCAGGGTCATCAGGAAAAATCTCAAAAATAGTCTGCCCGTTTGAATCGCTGAAAACAAAGCCCGCTCCGGGACAGGCCGCCGGATACCGTCCGGCAACGGCATAATATTCTTCCATTGCTCTAGTAATACTGAGCAAGTCTTCACGCCTCCGGGCATCTCTGGCCGACTTTCTGGCCCCCTGATAAATCACTAACCCCGCCATCATCATTACCCCCAAAATTGAAGCCGCTACCAAAAGCTCGATTAAAGTGAAGCCGCTCTTTATTTTTTCATTTTTCATTTGCCATTTGTCATTGAAGATTAAATACCCAAAATTAAAGATTAATTGAACCAGTTTCAAAAATACCTATTGTCGTCATCTTGAACTTTTACCCCGTCGCACGACTAGGGGTGATTCAGAATCTACCTTGTCATTCTGAACTTGATTCAGAATCTATATAGATTCCGGGTCGAGCCCGGAATGACTTTTAGATAAGGTTTTGAAACAAGTTCATTATTAAAACGGCAACGGGTAACCGGCAGTGAACCCAGTTTCTCTTTCCCATATTATCCTAACTACTATCTACTAACTGTTATCTTACTGTTGATTGACTAAACAAAAATAGGCGCCGTTGCTAACCCAGCTTGGGCTGGGGCAGCTGTTATTACTGGCATTACCGCCAACCGCCTGTTCCAGCTCAACGCAAATACAGTAACCAGAGGCGGTACAATTGTCATCGTTTAAGGTATAGCTATAATCAGCCGTTCCCCGCTGCCTTCCCCTGGGATCAGTTGGCGGCCAGGGACCAACCCAGGAAGAGGCGGCCATAGTGTCACAACTGGCATAGGTGTCATTTCCGGCAAAATACTGCTCAAAAGTATCGCTAGCCGCTTTAATATCCGACTTACCCCGGCTGTCTCTGGCCTTTATTTGGGCATTGGTGTAAGAAACCATTGCCAAAGAAATCAAAATCCCGATAATGGAAATTACTACCAGCAATTCAAAAAGGGTAAACCCGTTCTCTTTATTTAGCCATTTAATCATTTGATCATTTTAACCATTAATTTAGCATTTAATATTTTCCCATCAATCATCCCGCTACTATGGAGGCCGTTGCTACGAGTCCACAGATGAATCGGTTCTTTTCTTAAATTTCTTTGCTATCAATTTTTAATTTTTAACCTGCACTTTTAACTTTTGATTTTTAAGATTTGATTTTTTATCCCCCGCAAACATAATAGCAAGTTCCGGAACAAACA
>CAZWLF010000047.1:0-7262 GCA_964634805.1 uncultured Gammaproteobacteria bacterium | reverse complement strand
GTACGGGGCAGGCAAGTTCAGGATGACGACAATAGGTAGTTTTGAAACTGGTTCGTTTTGTTACCCAAAACACAGGATACCGATAGTAGGTAGTTATTTCTTCCGATCTATCGGCGATAAATTTCACGCCCTTAATCTATAAAAACGTAAACACATAAGATGGTCCCAGTCCTATCTCGTGTCACTAAAGCTTATAAAAAAGATTGGAAGCTCAATTTGGATTGTTGACCCACCTGGGAGGGGTGGGTTTTCCGAAAAAAGATTCGGCTTTGCCCCAGCAACGGGCTGGATGCCGTCTTGATTAGGTTTCACTTTAGACAAGGGGTTTACACCGTATCCCAACTTTAATATACTGAATAAAATGACAGAGCGAGATATTTCTCTACTGCCGAGAACGACGCTTCAAGGGACAATTTTGGGTAAATTGATCAATTGGGTTTTGTCTACCGGTAGATATATTGTAGTTTTTACCGAACTGATTGTTATCAGCGCTTTTTTGTCTCGGTTTTGGCTGGATAGAAAAGACTCAGATCTTTCTGAGGAAATCAGGCAGCGCCAGGCGATAATTTCCAGCATTAATGATTTTGAAGAAGAGTTTCGTCTTTTTCAATCAAGGCTGTCTTCGATTGATCGGTTTTTTAAGGGTCCTGCCCTGCCGCTCTCTTCTCTCGATTCAATCGTGGAAAGTTTGCCGTCGGATATCCTGGTTTTAAGTTACGGTTTTAGCGAAAGCGCAGACGGTCAAGAAGTTTCCCTGGAGACAAGCATCTCTTCGGAGTCCAGCCTGGCCGCCTTTGTAGACCGGCTTTTAGCGAAAGAAAGCATCAGCAAAGTCCGAATCGGCACGGTTGAAAGAGAACAGTCTGTTTCCGGAATGAAGGTACAGTTCTTGATCAGCTTTAAAAAGGAGGCCAATGTTTAAGAAAGTTGGACAAGCGGGCGCGATTGCCGCTTATCAGAAAAAAATTAAACAGGAGTTGGATAGGGTAATCCAAAAATACCGGGATAAAGAGGAGGCCTGGCAATATACCGAGGTAGCCCTGACTTTATTTGTGGTTGCCTTTTTTTCTTTTTTTGCCGTTAAGCCGGCGGCAGTAACAGTTGCCGGGTTGTTTGGCAAAATCAAGGAAAAAGAGGAAATTAGTGTCAAAATGCAAAAGAAAATAAATGAACTGATTGAAGCTCAGCAGATTTATTCTGACGCCCAGGCGAGAGTCAATCTGGTTGATAGTTTTCTCCCGAGCGACTTTGCCATTGCTCAGGGTATTTCCCAGCTGGTTGGTTGCGCCCACCAGAGTACTTTATCGCTAATGGGCTTAGGTTTTTCCAGAATTAATCTTTCTGGATCCGAGGAGAAAAAGAAAAAGGCCGAAGTCAACCAAAAGCAGGAAAATTTGCAGGTCCTGCCCTTTAGTCTTAGCGGCAAAGGAGATTACTTTAATATTAGAGAATTTGTCGCCCAATTAATGGCGGCAAGAAGATGGATCGTAATTAATCAATACCAAATTTCTAAAGATAAAAAAGAGGAGGGACAACTTTTAAATCTGACCCTGGCCGGTGAACTGAATTACTGGCGGTCGGGTTGGTAAACCGGATTTTACCCGATTTGACTGATGAAACAAAAAAGAAAGTATAAAAGAATAATTTTTGTTGCCGCGACAGCCTTATTTACTGTTCTTTTCTGGATTGCTTTAGAAAGTTATCGTGAACTTACTAAGCAAGAGGAGATTAAAAAAGTGGATCAGCTGATCGCCCCGCTTGATCCGGAACTAAATTTAACAGTTCTGGAAGAGATTGAGCAAAGGCGGGAGTATCAACTGGAGCAGGTTGAGGGTTATTTGCTGCCGGAGCCAACCTTGGCTGAATTAAGCGTTGCTCCGACTTCCGAGCTGACTGCTTTTGAGGAAAGCCCGGCGGCGACCGGTTCCGGTTCGAGCTTAGAATTAAGCCCTCAAGGTCTTTAGTTGTTTTTGGAAGATATGAAAACCAAGAAAAAATTTTTCCGTAGGAAAAAGGATCAGGTTCCCCGAATGGAACCGGGATCCTTATTTCAGGGTAGTGAAGAGATCTCCTTGTCTCCGGATCCGGAGGAATCAATCCCGGGAGTCAACTTGGCTGTTAGTGAAACTGCTGTCAAACCGGCTCAGGCCAAGACCAACGCCGCTAATGACCCGGCTTCCGGATCTGCCAAGCCGGAAAAAACCGACACCAGTCCTTTTAGCCTTTTCTCAAAATTGAAATTGAAGCGGGAGAAAAGAATTCCCACTTCAATCGGACTTTTTTTGGTTTTAAGTTTGGCGGTTATTTTGTTTTTTCTTGGCAGAAGAAGGCTTTTTTGGTTTAGAGCTCAAGAGGCGGCCGCTCCGTCCGAGCTGAGGATTACCAATATTACTGATAACTCTTTTACTGTTTCTTGGTTTACTTCACAAAAAACAACCGGCTTGATTCAGGTGGTAAGCGATAAATACGAAAGATCGTTTAGTGATTTTAGGACCGAAATTAACCGGGAAGACCAATTTACCACTCACTATGTTATCGTTGAAGGTTTGGAGGGCGGTAAGGAATATCAATTTGTGATCCTTTCCGGGGGAAGTCAGTTTACTGACTCGGGCGGTCAGCCCTATAAGGTTAATACTGCCTTGTCCTTTTTTGGGGAATTGCCGATTGCTAACTTGGCTTCCGGGGTGGTTAAGACTTCTGACCGTGAAATTGCTGAAGGGGCAATTGTTTATCTCAAAGCAGACAACTTTTCTCCGCTGTCTTCTCTGGTAACCAACCAGGGTAACTGGGCGGTTTCTTTAGCTAAGGCTTTTTCCGAAGATTTAACCCGTTTAGCTGACCAACAGGACGGTCTTTCAGTAGAGGAAATTTTTGTTCAAGGTGTCGGGGGTGAAATCGCTACTGTCCTGGTTTACGCTAAAGATGATGATCCGGTGCCGGAGATTGTTTTAGGAACTAACTATGATCTTACCCGGGAAGATTTGGCTCAAGCTCCCGGCTCTGTCAGTCAGACAGCCGCTTCTGCCGGCACTTCCCGTTTGGGTGAGGTAAGTGGTTTTACCGGGGGAAAATCCTTCCGGATCATTAACCCCGAAGATGGTGAGATGATTACCTTTTCCCGGCCTGAAATCTTCGGTACCGGTCCGAGCGGAGGGATAGTTAAAATTAGTCTGGAGTCGGACAGTTTGTACCAAGCAGAGTT
This sequence comes from uncultured Gammaproteobacteria bacterium, assembly GCA_964634805.1. Classification (GTDB taxonomy): domain Bacteria; phylum Patescibacteriota; class Microgenomatia; order UBA12405; family JAHJSD01; genus JAHJSD01. Next base: position 4,060 of record CAZWLF010000047.1, on the reverse strand, counting down.
AACTATTGGCGAAGACGGCGGCTGGAGCTGGTCGCCTCCGGATAGTCTCGACCCCGGCGAACATAGATTGACGGTAACTCATATTGATCCGTTTTCCGGTACTGAAGAAACTTTTATCCGGACTTTTGTTCTGGCGGCGGAACTGGCCGATGAGAATCCTTCTTTCTCCGCCACTCCTTCGGGGGGAACGGTTACTCCGACTTTATTGCCGACGGACACTCCTACCCCGACGCCAATGCCAGAGCCAACAGCGGCTCCTTCTTTGGAACCAACTCCAACTACAGAAGCGGAGTTTACTCCTATCCAAACACCAATACTAACTGCAACAGCAGCGCCGACGGCTGAAGTAACTTTACCGTCAACTGAATCGGGCGTTCCTGAAACAGGATTTTTTGGACCAACTTTGTTTGTGATTATCGGCGGGGCAGTTTTATTTTTAACTGTTTTGACTCAGTTAATCTAATTAAGGCTAAGTCGCGTTCCGTCCCTGGCGGCTTCGCTTTTAAACCGGTAAATCTTTTTAAAGTAAATTTCGACTGATGACTAGTAAAAAATTATTGGTACTTTCTTTGTTTCTCTTGGTCATGGCGGCGATGGCAGGAGGCCTTTTTCTGCTTAAAAGGAATCAGGATATTCGCGATAGCGCCGCCGGCGGAGTGCCTGATGGCTGTGAGGGTTTGGTGCCGTCAGGGTCTTCCTGCTGTTGCCGGATAGTTCACCCCGGTGACGATTGCGACGAGAATTGTATTTGGGCCAGTGATGGGCCGGGGAAGAGTTTGGCAACTGCCAACCGGGGCAAGATTTATATCCAGTTTTGCAGTGACAGCGACGGTGATGGCGACTTTGACGTTGTTGCCAAAGAGTCAAATATCAACAATGATTGTCTGGCTAATTATTGTACTCAAATAAGAAGCGATATTTTGTCGGGTAAAACGGTTGACGGTGTTGCTTGTAGCCGCTGCAACAACAAGATCTGGTACTTTCCCCTTGAACAACAGCCTACACCGACAGTTCCTTCCGGAACTACCCCGACCCCTCAATCCGGCTGTCCTTTTACCAGCACCCAGGCTCAGGTTCAAAAGAATAGCTCCGATCCTTGGGGCGATGTTAAAACTATTGGTCAAGGGAGCAGTTTTAATCTCGCCGGCTTTCATAACCATAGCGGTGTTTTAAGTGAAGATGTTGACTTTTTTATTTCCGGACCAAACGGTCTTTCAAAGGAAATTAAAGTTCCTTGCAACGGCGGCTATGTTTGCAATTATTCTCCGCCGTCACCCGGTGCTTATACCATTGAAGGAAAAACTAAGAAACCCGGCGGCGGCTATTGGTCAGAGTCTGCTTGCAAAGATGTTGCCACAGTGACCATGGAGGGGCCGACGCCAACTATTGCTCCTATCAATACCCCAACTCCAACACTAACTCCAACCAGTGTTCCTGCCAATACCCCAACTCCAACGCTAACTCCAACCAGTGTTCCTGCCAATACCCCAACTCCAACACCGGTGTATTTCTGCCAATGCGTGACAATTAAAATGTACGATTACGGCTGGAACGAGGTGGTTGACGATACCTCTTTAAAAGTGGGAGACCGGATTCACTTTACCGTTTTGGGTGATACCGACGACCCGGACGGATTGACTAAAGCCAGGTTTAAAATTAACCAGGGTGAATGGCAGGAAACGAGCGATCGGAGAGGCGAGGAGTTTCAGATTGAATATCAGATAACAGGCGAGGGAGATCAAACTGTGGAAGCGCAAGTTTTTAGCCCCAAGTTGGGCTGGAGATAAAAATGGACTTAATCGAAAAACCAAAAGACGAATTTTTACCGGAACCGCCGGTTACTGTTAAAAAAAGGGAAAATTCCCGTATTGGTCTATGGGTAATACTTTTTTCGACGGTATTGCTGGCAATAATCGCAATTATCAGCGCCATTAGGCTTTATCAATTGCGAGAAGAGCCGGTGGCTCCGACTGCTCCTCGGGAATCGTCAGCCCAAGAGGAGCCTCCATGCGTTCTTCATTTTAAGGTTTGTGTACCGACCCCAACCCCGACACAAGTTCCGGAATGCTGGGATAGGTGCGAGTGCGAAGAAGATTGTCCTGAGATATTAGACTGTATTGACGGCCGCTGTGTCAATCCTGAGTGTCCTAATGAGGAGAATTGTCTTTGTCCTACCCCGACTCCGACCAACAGCCCGACACCGACGGCCACTTTTACTCCGACGAGCACTCCTAGGCCAACCAATACTCCGACTAATACTCCTACCAGTACTGCCACGCCAACTATGACGCCGACAACTACTCCGACTAACACTCCGAGGCCCAGCTCGACCCCGACTAACACGCCCACTGGCACCCCGGTGCCGACCAATACCCCGACTAATACTCCCACCAATACTCCAAAGCCGACCAATACTCCGACCGGCACCCCGCCGCCTAGTAGTACGCCGACTAATACTCCTACAAGCAGCCCAACAAACACCTCGACTAACACGCCCACTGGCACCCCGATGCCGACTAATACCCCGACTAATACCCCTACCAACACCCCGACAGGGACTCCGGTACCGACCAATACGCCAACTAATACTCCTACCGGCACTCCAATACCAACCAGTACTCCGACCAGAGTAGAATTGCCTTCAGCGGGAATTTTCTTCCCCTCACAGCTTCTGGTCATCCTCGGTTCAATGGTGGTTTTGGGGGGACTTCTTTTTCTTTTTTAAAAATTAACTAAAGCTTAATGAGACTAGCCATCGTTGGCGGAGGAATTACCGGTTTGTTTTTGGCTAGGGAAATCTCCAAAAAAGGCGGGGATGAAATCTATCTTTTTGAGGCCGAAAAAGAGTGGGGAGGTCTCTCAAGAAGTCTAAAGGAAACTTCATGGCGTTGGCCCTTAGAAGGATTCTTCCATCACTTTTTTACTTCTGATAATTTAGTCAAAGAGCTTTTGACCGAACTAAACTTGGCCGACCAGTTGATCTATAGGCAGGTAAAAACTTCTGTTTACAGTCATGGTAAAATTTACCCTTTTGATAACCCGCTTGATTTTTTGAAATTTCCCGACTTGGGTTTTTTTGACAAACTAAGAATGGGGTTGGTGATTTTTCTTTTACGCCAATTACCGTATTTTAAATTTTTTGAAAACTATCGGGCTTCAGAGTTTTTTCCGAAAATTGCCGGTGAAGAAGGCTGGCGGGAAATTTGGGGCCGGTTGATGGAGGGAAAATTCAGCTATTTTTCTGATCAAGTTTCTTTTTCCTGGCTTTGGTCGCGAATTAAGGTCAGAAGTCAGCAGCTGGGTTATCTAAACGGGGGAAACAGACAGATATTCGACCTAATGGCCAAAGAATTAGAAAAGGATAATCACCTTTTTGTTGACGATCCGGTTTTAAAGATAGAACCGGTTGAGAATTGCTGGCGGGTTAGGTCGAAACGCCGCTCTGTTTTGGTAGATAAAGTTTTTTTGACTCTACCTTTGCCGAAGGCCTTAAAGATAATCCAAGGCGGCTTATCTGAGACGGCGCTGGAAAAATTTGGCCAGTTGAAGATGATCGGGGCGCTGAACCTGATCTTGAGAATGCGAAAACCGTTTTTACCCGAAGGGATCTACTGGCTTAATGTTTTGGATTCGGGTTTTCCTTTTATTGTTGTGGTGGAACAAACTAACTTGGTTGATGCTGTCAATTACGGCGGTGAGAATTTAGTTTATGCTGGCGGTTACTATCCTCAGGAAAGCCGAATTTTTAAACAAAGCGCTGACCAGATTCTAGAAAGCTTTTCCCCTTACCTTAGGAAAATAAACCCAGATTTCAAAAAGTCTTTGATTGGGGTTGACCTTTTTTCCGATCTTTACGCCCAGCCAATTATTCCTGTTGGTTATTCGGCAATTAAGCCATCTTTGGAGTTGGTTCCCGGCAAAATCTACTGGGCAACGCCGAATCACATTTTCCCTTGGGACCGCGGAATTAATTATTCGATAAACCTCTCTCGGCAGTTAGCGGACCTGTTAGTGCAAAGTGATAATGTCCTCTTTAAGCAAGATAGAAATGTCCGCTTCT
>CAZWLF010000046.1:5920-7584 GCA_964634805.1 uncultured Gammaproteobacteria bacterium | reverse complement strand
TTGAAAAGTCATCGGTTCATGTCATTGCGAGGAGCGAAGCGACGTGGCAATCCCGTTGGGATCAAGACTCGATCTCATCGCAAGGGGTGAGGTGACAACCTGCCCTGAGCTTGTCGAGAAGAAGCAATCCCGTTGGGTAAACCATTCTCCTCCGGGATCGCCACGCTCGTTCCTCGCTCGCGATGACACAAATAATCAAAACTTTTAAAACAGACCCTAAGTGCCAAGCTTATTTCGAACTTATAGATTAGAATTCGAGGTTACATCTTATGGCAAACTTGATTATCAACGGCGGCAGGAAACTTTCCGGAACTATTACTCCTTCCGGAAACAAAAACTCCGTTCTTCCCCTTCTCTGCGCCAGTCTGCTTACTGATGAAGAAGTTACCATTAAAAACGTGCCCGAGCTAACCGACGTTAAACTCCTAGTAGAATCGCTAAAAACAATCGGTTCCAAGATTGAGTGGAACCAAAAAGCGTCTTCAATCAAAATCAATAATTCAAAAATAAATCACTCCTTCTTTAAAAATGATTTCCCTTTGGGAATGCGGGGTTCAATTCTCCTTTTTGCCCCCCTGCTTCACCGGATGAAAAAATTGGTAATTAAAAACAAGATCGGCGGTTGTACTTTAGGGATCAGGGAAATTGATCCTCACTTGGAAATCCTTAGAAAGTTCGGCGCTAAAATCAAAAACGGCGGTCAAATCTCGATGGAGATTAAAGACCGTTTCAGGGCCGCCGACGTCTGGTTGGACTACATGAGTGTTACCACCACAGAAAACTTTATTATGGCCGCTGTTTTAGCTAAAGGCAAATCAAAAATCACCAACGCCGCCAGCGAGCCCCATGTCCAGGATCTGTGCCGGTTTTTAAATCAGTCAGGAGCCAAAATTTCCGGAATAGGAACCAGCACTCTTGAAATAGAAGGGGTTAAAAAACTAAAAGGCGCTTCTTTTAAAGTCGCTTCCGACCATCATGAAATCGCTACCCTATTAGCTTTAGGAGCAATGACCGGAGGCAAGGTAATCGTCAAAGAGGTGCCTTTGGATCAATTCCCTTTAATTATCAGCTCGTTTGCCAAGCTGGGAGTTGAAATAAAAGCGGAAGGAAACAGCTTAGTGGTTAAAGAAAAACAAGAACTCAAAGTTAAGCCAACTTATACTAAAAACGTGCTCCAGAAAATCGAGGGCGCTCCCTGGCCTTACTTTCCGGTTGACCTTTTACCGTTGATGGTCGCTTTAGCCGCTAAAGCAAAAGGGGCGATTATGTTTTGGAACAAAGTCTACGAAGGCGGATTTTTCTGGGTTCCCGAAATGATCAAGTTCGGCGCCCACATTGTCGTTTCCGACCCTCATCGAATTATTGTTTTCGGCAATAAGCCAATGAAGCCGGCAGAGGTTGACGCTCCGGATGTAATCAGGGCCACCGTCGCTTTGGCCATGGCCGCTTTGGCAATCAAAGGCGAATCCACTATTAAAAACGCTGACCCGATTTTAAGAGCCCACCCCAACTTTACCTATAAAATTAAAAGTTTGGGAGCTGATATCAGGTGGGAAGCAGAACAAGACTGACTAAAGAGCAGTCCTCCGCCGCTCCAAGCAAAGATTTGTTGAAACCCCGCTTGGAACCGATAAACCCGAGCTGGTTTAAAGACAAAAAAATCC
>CAZWLF010000046.1:3686-5820 GCA_964634805.1 uncultured Gammaproteobacteria bacterium | reverse complement strand
TTCTCTTTAGTTAAAAAATCCACACCCTACTATTTAGATAAAACAGGCCAAATTTGGGAGAAAAGCCGAAAACTGACCAATGTCTCCCAATTCCCCCTCAAAGGTAAACATAACTGGTACAATACTCTCGCCGCCATTGCCGGAACCAGGTCCTTGGGTGTTAGTAAAACTAACACTGATCACGTCTTGTCCAATTTCAAAGGCGCGCCCGGCAGACAGAAAAAAATAAGAATCGTAAGAGGGGTCAGTTTTTATAATGACACTACTACCGGAGTTGAGGCTATGATCGCCGCCTTGGAAAGATTTGGGCCGGAATACCAGAAAAAGCTCATTTTTATTTCCGGAGGGGTAGATAAAGGTGTTGATTACTGGCCGATTAAATCTTTAGTCAAAAAATACCTTAAAGCGATCGTCTTGCTGGAAGGGACCGCCTCGGAGAAAATTTTCAAAACCGTCAAAGATACTCCCGGCCTGACTATTAAGAAATACTTTTCCGATTTCCAAAAAGCGATTAAACAGGTTTTTGGATTGGCCTCCGCCGGCGACGCGGTCATTCTTTGCCCCGGAGGAGCCAGTTTTAACATGTTTGCTCACGAATTTGACCGCGGCGACCAGTTTGCTGCCTGTATCAAGAACCTATAAAGTTTGACGATCCTGGATCGTCAAACCTGAAAATACTAAAATGCTAACAAAAGAGGATATCCTGAACATAGATTTAAACAAAATTAACCGGGTCCATTTTATCGGTATCACTGCCCCGAGGAACGCTTTTTGCGCCGAAATCCTGATCAAAATGGGCAAAAAGGTTACCGCTTCCCAATTCCCTTATGCCGGCGAAGAAAAACAGCGTCAGCCGTGGGAAAAAAGAGGCATCCTTTATCCCGGAGGCCACCAAGAAAAATACGTTAATAAGAACATTGATCTGGTTGTTTATCCTAACGCGCCGATACCGGGAAACCTTGAATGCGAAAAAGCGGAAAAGTTAAAAATTCCGGCAATTACTGTCGGCCAATTAACCGGCATTTTAAGTAAAAAATTTAAGACCATTGCTATCGCCGGAACCCAGGGGAAAACCACCACCACGGCAATGATTGTCTGGATGATTGACCAGATTTTAGGCCGGCCCAACTTTTTAATCGGCGATGCCAACGACAAAATCTTACAGATTGGCAAGAATTGGCAAATTTCCAAAAAAACTCCTTTTTTAGTTTTAGAAGCCTGCGAATATAAAAAGCAGTTTTTAGACCGGGCGCCCTCGCCTTATGTCAGCGTAATTACCAATTTGGGTTTAGATCACACCGATTTTTTCAAAACCCAAAAAAATTATAACCGCGCTTTTGCCGAATTTATCCTCAACACCAAATCTGTTTTAGTGATTGATGCCGAATCAAAAAACGAAAGAGAGATCTTGGCTAAGGTCGGCAGTCGACTAAAAAGCAATGGGGTTAAGATCATTGATGTTTCTAAATTAGCGCAACGAGTCAGAAGTTTAAAGCTGATAATTCCGGGAAAACACAACTTAGAAAACGCCAAAAGAGCCATTGGCGCAGGACTGGCAATCGACCTGCCTTTAATCAAAATTATCAGAGCCCTGTCTACTTTTCAGGGCGTTTCCTCAAGATTCGAGTTCTTGGGCAAGACACGGAAAAACAATCCTGTTTACCGTGATTACGCCCATAACCCGGAAAAAATCGCCGCCTGTATTAATTCTGCCAGAGAAGCCCATCCGGGAAACAAAATCCTTTTGGTTTTCCAGCCTCATAATTTCGAACGGTCCTATAGTTTCCGAAACGAATTCGGCCAGGCAATTAAAAATGCCGACTTTGTTTTAATTCCAAATATATATTCAGCCAGAGAATCAGAAAAAGATAAAAGTTTAATCAGCGAGCAAGGTTTTGCCGCCCTTCTTAAAAAGGCTAACCCAGGCAAAAAAATTAAACTAACCCGCAACTTTGAAAACACGGCAAAAGAAGTTGCCGCCATTGAAGCAGAAAACCAGAATTTAACCATCGTTCTGGCCAGCGCCGGCGATTTGGGAAAAATAATTCCCTTGTTGCATCTTAAAAAATAAAAATTTAAGAATATACAAGTTTCGGGTTGAATTGCTTGAGTTACATAATTGTCATTGCGAGGA
>CAZWLF010000046.1:0-3586 GCA_964634805.1 uncultured Gammaproteobacteria bacterium | reverse complement strand
AAGCAATCCCGACGGGATTGCCACGCTGCGCCAAGTCAAACTTGGCTACGCTCGCAATGACAACCGGTGTAAAACTCGTAGAATATTAAAAGTCACTCAAATTTCGGATTTTTTACCTATTTTTTATTGTTTAATGTTTAATAATAAAGTTGTTATCATCGGCATCGGCGGCGAAAGGCTTTTTTACATCGCTAAATTTTTAAAACTGCTGGGTAAAGAAGTTGAGGGTTATGACTACCGGAAGAGTGATGATACGGAAAAGCTCGAATCTTTAGGAATAAAAATCAAATACTCCAACCCGGAGCCGAATTTCTCCACCGACAGCGATCTGATTATTTACTCCGAACTTTTGCCGCCAGAAGTACTCCGTCCGATTTTAAAGTTTCGTAATCCGTGTCATTGCGATCCCGATTTATCGGGAGAAGCAATCCCGCCAGGATCGCCGCGTTCTCCAACCGCGTCAGACGCGAGGGTCCTCGCGATGACAAACAAAATCTCTGCCAACGATTTTTTCTGGCAATTGGTCGAAAAGTACCAAAGAAACTCCTTGACTCCGGTTGAGAAAGAAGCCTTTAGCGCATCCGGCGTCGCTCCTCTTTTCCGAATCGATTGCTCCAAAATGGTTTACGTCGGTATCACCGGCACCGACGGCAAGACCACCACTGCGACCATGATTTATAAAATTTTAAAAGATGCCGGTTATAAACCGGGGTTGGTCACTACCGTCTCCGCCAGGATCGGCACCAAAGAAATTGATACCGGCTTTCATGTCACCACTCCGCCGGCGCAAGATATTTACCGATTTATCAAACAAATGGAAAAGGCTCGCTGCACTCACGCGGTAATTGAAACCACCTCTCACGGTTTAGCCATGGGCAGGCTGGCTGGTTTAAAATTCGATTTGGCTGTTTACACCAATATCACCAAAGAACACTTAGATTTCCACAAAACCTGGTTAGGCGTGGTTAAAGCCAAATCCCTTTTAGTGACTAAACATCTTAAAAAAGATGGGGTTGCCGTTTTAAACCAGGATGACCGGTCTTTTAAACAACTTTCCAAGTTAAGTTGCAAAAAGCTAACTTACAGCCAAAAAGGAAGGGTCGACCTTTCTGCCGGCAAAATAAAAATCGGTTTAGAAAATCTTAAATTCAAGGTCTTTAACTGCGGCCAAAAGGAAAACTTCGAGCTTGACCTGATCGGCCGGCATAATATCAGCAATGCCTTGGCCGCCGCCGGAGCCGGTTTAAGTTTGGGCCTTAGCCTAAAGCAAATTGCCCTATCGTTAGCCGGTTTTAAACCGGTTATCGGCCGGATGGAAGCGCTTCAAAAAAAGCCTTTTTACGTTATTGTTGATTTTGCCCATACCCCAAACGGATTAAAACAATCGCTAAAAGCGGCCCGCCGTCTTAAAAAGAGCGCCGGCAATAAACTGATCGCTGTCTTTGGCTGTGCCGGGAAAAGAGACCCTCACAAAAGATACACTATGGGCAAAATCGCCGGGAAATTGGCTGATCTTGCCGTCATTACCGCGGAAGACCCGAGAACCGAATCCTTAAAAGAAATTAACAACGAGATCGAAAGAGGCTGGAAAGACGGCCGGGTCCAAAACCACCGGATTTTAAGGTTTGATTACGACGATAAAAACGTTGCCGTCAGGAGAGAAGCGATTAAAAAAGGCCTTTCTTTGGCTAAAAAAGGCGATGTGGTGATCATCTGCGGTAAGTCTCATGAAAAAAGCCTTTGCTTTGGGGAAACCGAATATCTCTGGAATGATATTGAAGAGGTGGAGAGGGCTCTGAAATCTGATTAAGAGTCACAATAAGTTTCAAACAGTCTCTTAATATTACCGGGCCCAACTGTGGTCAAAATTTCTAATTATTCTAATTGCTCTAATTAACCTAAACTATTTCTAATTTTTAATTTTCAAGTAAATCCTACTTCCGGAAAGTCGAGGCTAATTCCCAATAAAGATATAAGAATTTAATCTTCTTTTGGTCATTGAAACTTGGAACTTATTTAAGTCAATTAGGTTAATTAGAAATTAGATCAATTTTATTTCCTTAACAATCCTCTCAAAAATCTCTCCCGTACTCTCCTCTTCCTCTTTACTAAACGGCATTAAAACATAATTCTCCGGAGGGATTCCCGCCGGCGGCTTGCCGATACCAATTCTAATCCGCCAAAACTGGTTTGTCCCCAAAGCTTCAATCACCGACTCTACTCCATGATGCCCGGCCGCTCCCCGGCCAAATTGGATTTTAAATTCTCCGAACGGAAGGTCTAAATCATCATGGATCAGATACAAATCATTTAAAATTTCAGATTTAATATTTAATATTTTCAGGAGTTTTTTAACTGCCGGACCGGATTGGTTCATAAAGCACTCAGAGATTACCACTTTCCGGCCGTTTTCTAAGTCAAAAATCTTGCCACTTTTGATTTTTGATTTTTGATTTTTGACTTTTGATTTAGCCGCCAGCCACTCGCCGAACATACGGCCAATATTGTGGCGCGTTTTAGAATATTTTTTTTCGGAGTTACCAAGACAAGTAAAGATCATTGCTAAGAAATCGCTAAGACACCTGTTTTCCCGGCGGCGGTTGTGGACCGCCGGACGGATCCATTGCCCCTTTAACGTCAATCGGCCGCCGTCCTTCAACCGGAGACTCCAAACCACCTCCAGAAACTACCCCTTTGGCAGTTTTATCAATCGGCTTTCCTGGTGCTGGCGACGGCCCACTCTGCGGATCCATTGCCCCTTCAACATCTATTGACTTCCATCCTGTGACGGGACTGTCACCTGTATTGTCCCCTTCGCTCATTTCTCCTCCTTCAATTTGTCTCAATTGGTAAATCTAAACCGTTCAGGTTTATTCCTTTGGGCAGTTGGGGCGAAGGCATTACTTTTTCCCAGTTTATCTGACCTAAAGTACTCTCAACCCAATTAGTGATCAGCTGGTTAAGGTTAACTTTGGACATGAAAAAGATAAACGCCCCGAAAATGACAATATAGCCGAACAAGCCGCCTAAAGAATGAAAGGCGCCGGCGATAAAATTCATCAAGGCAAATTTAAACGGATTGGCCGAATAAAGCATAAATTTTCCGGAATGCCTTAGCTCGTCAATATTTTGGTTTAGTTTTTTCAGCTCTTTGGCCAAGTTTCCGTCTTCAGCTTGCGAAGCCAACTGGTTTACTGTTTCTGGTTCCATTCTTCAGCAATTAAACCATTATCAAGAGAAAAAATCCAGCTGCCTTTTGAAAAAACGGTTTTAGTGGTAAAATAAATGGGACTGACATTTTAAACTAACCCAAACGAAGGGTAGAGAAACATTATTTGACCGATTAGATTCATCTCCTTCGCCCGGGGAATCCTCGGGGGGGGTTCTCCTGAATTCAGAAAGGCATTATCCCAAAGAAGAGAACTATCCACAAATATAGTAAAAGATTCCTCAGGGTGATAGGCGTGAGCCTGCTTCAGCGATCACTCTATAAACCTAGTCTCAGATTACGTCGCTATTGATCAACGGGGTAAAAAACCATCTCCCTTGCCAAAAAACCTCCTTTAGTATATAATTATAGGACTTT
>CAZWLF010000045.1:0-7616 GCA_964634805.1 uncultured Gammaproteobacteria bacterium | reverse complement strand
CGCAGCGGAGTCGAGAAGAAGTTAAACAAGAGTTCTCGACAGGCTCGAACGGTAAAGTGGTTCTCGACAGGCTCGAACAATAAAGCTTTTTATTCTTCGAGCGGAGTCGAGAAGAATTGTTAAAAAACTATCCCCGAAAAATTCTTTTTATCCTTGAGGTAAAATAGAGTGATGGACCAAATAGAAGAGATCAAGGCCAAGGTAGATATTGTCAACTTAATTGCCGAAAGTATTCCTCTTAAAAAGGCGGGCAGAAATTTTAAAGCCAACTGCCCTTTCCACAGCGAGAAAACCGCTTCTTTTATGGTTTCTCCGGAGATGCAGATTTTCAAATGCTTCGGCTGTGGAATCGGCGGTGACGCGATCAAATTCTTACAGCTTTACGAAAAAATGGATTTTTGGGAAGCGGTTGAGTTTTTAGCCAAGAGAACCGGGGTGAAATTAATTCATCGCCAGCTGACCAAGGACGATCTTTTTAAGAATAAGCTTTATCAGATTAACGGTTTGATAAGCGAGTTTTACCACTTTCTTTTAACTAAACATAAGATTGGCGAAAAAGCGATGGATTATCTTTCTTCAAGGGGAATTGGCAGACAGATGATTGATCAATTTAAACTTGGGTTTGCTCCGGAAGGAACTGATGCTATCGCCGGTTTACTTGACAAAAAAGGGTTTTCAAAAGAGGAGATTGAAAATTCGGGATTGGTCCTGCCAAGAGGATCGGATTACCGGGACCGGTTTTTTGGCCGGATAATTTTTCCGCTCTTTAATCACCGCGGCTTAGTTGCCGGTTTTTCCGGAAGACTGATCCCCGGAGTTTCTTCCTCCGAAGGTCCCAAGTATATCAACAGCCCGGAAACTCAAATTTACCGTAAGAGCGAAAACCTTTACGGCTTGTGGCTGACCAAACAGGAAATCAGAGAAACCAAGAAGGCGATTGTGGTCGAGGGCGAGTTCGATGTTATTTCCGCTTATCAAAAAGGGTTAAAGAATACCGTGGCGATTAAGGGCACTGCCTTTACCGGAGAGCAGGCGAAGCTGATTACCAGGTTTGCCGAAACAGCAATCCTGGCTTTGGATACTGATTCGGCCGGCAGTGAGGCGATTAAAAGAAGCAGTCAAATTGCCGACGCGGTTGGTCTGGATGTCAGGGTGGCGGCTTTGCCTAAGGAATTTAAGGACCTGGATGAACTGGTCCGGAACAAACCCAAACTGCTGGAAAAGGTTTTTTCCAAAACGACTCCGGTTTGGGATTTTTTGATTAGTTTGTCTCTGAAAAAAAATGATGCCGGCGATCCTGCCGGGAAAAAACAGATTTTGTCGGAAACCTTACCGTTTTTGATTCAGATAGAAAATGAAGTGATCAAAAATTTTTACTTTCAAAAGTTAGCCGATGTTTTAGGGGTTGGCTTAGAATCAGTCTTGATCGAAGCGGGAAAGGCTAAAACAGCAAGGTCGGTTTTTCCTGGATTGACCCCGATGGCTAAACAGCCGGCAAGCCGCCGGGATTTGCTGGAAAGGCAGCTTTTGATTTCGATTTTTGCCGCCGGCGATTGGTTGCGGTTTAAAGATAAGTCTTGGTTTGGCTTGGTTTCCGACCCTTTGCTGAAACGGATTGTCGCTCTTGCCGGTAAATTTGTGAAAAAGGAGAAAGAGCCGGAGATAGCTTCTTTTTTGGCGGCTCTGCCTGCTGAACTTAAAAACGGCTTTGAGGAAATTTATTTTAAATCAGCCGAGGCAGGGCTTGGCTCGACAGACAAGGAAATCAAGAAAGTCTTAGTGGAAATTGAAAAAGAAAGCTTAAGAGACCGGCTTTTTGAGCTTTCCGGTTTGATTTCACAAATGGAAAAACAAGGGGAAAAGAAGAAAATTAAAAAGCTGGAAAATGACTTTGTTGAAATCGGCCACAAGCTGTCTGTTCTGGAGAATGAGTGAAAAATAAGCTATAATAACCACTCAGATATTGGTTGGTTCCGAACCACTTCGCCTTTTTGAAGTGGCTCTTTTTTCTAATAAAGCCATAAACTGCGGGTTTTAACCCGTTCTTGGTTTGTACCCGGATCAAAAAAACTTATGCCCGCTAAACTGGACTTGAAAAAGATTTTCGATAAATTGGCTGCCAAAGCTAGATCAAAGGGCTACCTGACCCAAGATGAAGTTTTATCTTTGGTTCCCAATCCGGAAAAACACGTTGACCAGTTAGACGATCTTTACGACCAGCTTTTTGAGAAAGGGATTGACGTTTTTGAAGGGATTAGCGAGGAGGAGCTTAAAGAAGTTGAAAGCGACAAAAAAAAGCTGAGCATTCCCGCTCTGGCTCTTCTTTCCGGATCCCGGTCAACTGACCCGGTTAGAATGTATCTTCGGGAAATTGGTAAGATAAGCCTTTTGGTCGCCGCTGACGAGGTTAGGTTTGCCAAGCAAATAGAAAAAGGTTCCCAGCAGGCCAGGCGGTCCTTGACCGAAGCCAATCTTCGCTTGGTTGTTTCCATCGCCAAAAAATACATCGGCCGCGGCCTGACCTTTTTGGATCTGATCCAGGAAGGCAATCAGGGTTTGATGCGGGCGGTGGAGAAATTCGACTGGCGCAAGGGCTACAAATTTTCTACCTATGCCACTTGGTGGATCAGACAGGCGATTACCAGGGCGATTGCCGATCAGGCCAGGACGATCAGAATCCCGGTTCACATGGTTGAGACGATTAACCGGGTTTTTAAAACCTCAAGAAAACTGACTCAAAGTTTGGGCAGGGAACCGACTGTGGAAGAAATTGCTGAAGAATCGCTTCTGCCTTTGGAAAAAATCAGAGAAATTTACCGCATTTCCCAGGATACCACTTCCCTGGCCACTCCTGTCGGCGATGACGAAGATTCGTTTTTGGGAGATTTTATCGAAGATGTCACCCAGCCATCTCCTTACGAGGCGACTTCGAAAGAACTGCTCAGGGAATCAATTGAGGAAGCTTTAGAGACTCTTGATCCCAGAGAGGCAGAGGTATTGACTTTGCGCTTTGGTTTAAACGGCGGCGATCCGAAAACGTTGGAGGAAGTGGGTAAGATTTTTGGGGTTACCAGAGAGAGGATCAGACAGATCGAGGCTAAGGCAATCAGAAAGTTGCGTCACCCGGCCAGGAGAAGGGGCTTGGAAGACTTTTTAAGTTAATTTTTTGGAGGAAAAAGCTATCCGTGGCTAAACGTCTTTTTATTGCGGCGACAATACCGGAAAAAGTTAGACAGTTTTTAGTCAAGGCCGAGTCTTGTTTCAGAGAGGGGCTGGACAGGAACTTAGTCAAGTGGGTCGAGAAGGAAAACTTGCACCAAACAATGGTTTTTTTGGGTAAGGTAAGAGAGAAGAAAATTTCCACGGTCATTGATATTCTCAACGATCTTTCCCCGAACCCGGTCTTAGATCTTTGTTTAAAAAGAATCGGTTTTTTTCCGGATCAGAGAAGACCGAGAATTGTTTTAGCTGAAGTCGGCGGTGAAATTGCTAAGCTTTCTTCGTATTACCACCAAATGAGAATGGCGCTTCAGAGAGCCGGTTTTAAGTTCGACACCCGGTTTTCACCTCATATTACCTTAGGCAGAGTTCGTTTAAACAAAGGAAAGGCCTTCTTTTCTAAAATGCTCTGTGAAAAAGTTAATGAAATGCTCCGTTCGGAGGAAGTTTGCTTTAAAACCGAAAAAATTGTTCTTTTCCAGAGCCAGCTTACTCCCGGCGGTCCGATTTACACCCCGATTAGCCAGGTGAAATTAACGGCCCCGCATGGGGTATAATGATTTTACTATGGCAAAAGAAAGAGTTTTTTCAGGGATTCAGCCTTCCGGAAACCTTCACATTGGTAATTATATCGGAGCGATCAAACAGTGGGTGGCGATGCAGCAAAACTATGATTGTTTTTTTTGCATTGTTGATTTGCACGCGATTACCATTCCTCAGGATCCAAAAGTTTTAAGCGGGAAAATCAGGGAGTTGACGGCATTATATCTTGCCTGCGGTATAAACCCTGAAAAGTCGGTTGTTTTTGTTCAGTCGGGCAACTTAGACCACCCTGCTTTGGCCTGGATTTTAGATTGCGTCAGTTCGATGGGTCAGCTTTCTAGAATGACTCAATACAAAGCTAAGTCGGGAAAAATGAAGACCAGCACCAGCGTCGGCCTGTTTAACTATCCGGTTTTGATGGCCGCTGATATTCTGCTTTATCAAACCGATCAAGTGCCTGTCGGCGAAGATCAGAAACAACATGTTGAATTAGCCCGTAGTCTGGCGGAAAAGTTTAACTCCCGTTTTGGTGAAGTTTTTAAAGTTCCCGAAGTAAAAACGTTTAAAATTGGCGCCAGGATTATGTCGCTTCGTGACCCGAGTTCAAAAATGAGCAAGTCGGACAAGGACGCCGGCGGCACGATTGATCTTTTGGATTCTACCGAAGAGGTTGTCAAAAAAATCAAGTCGGCGACAACAGATTCCGGCAGAGAGATCCTTTTCCGGCCGGATAAAGAAGCGATTTCGAATTTGTTGACAATTTATTCTCATTTTTCCGGAATTGAAATAGCAAAGCTGGAGCAGAATTATCAGGGCAAGGATTATAAAAAGTTTAAAGAGGATTTATCGGAAGTAGTAACGGAGGGGTTAAAGCCGATCCAAAAAGAATATCAGCGGATCCGCAGTGATCAGGCCTATCTAAGCAAGATTTTAAAAGACGGGCTGGGAAGGGCAAAGGAGATTTCCGCAGAAACTTTAAAAGAAGTTTACCAGGCAGTTGGTTTGGGGTAATCTATCAGAGAATGATAGAAACTCAAAACTCAAAGCTCAAAGGGTAAAGCGACAACTCAAGACTAAAAAGTTAAAGCAACTTCCAATTCTTAAATCATAAATTTTAAGTGTTAAATGAACAAATGGATAAATGGCTGAATTGCTATATCGTTAAATTGTTATTCTGTCATTTTGATCCCGGTGTTGCCTCGGGTGAAGAATTTCCCTGAAACGGCAAGTTGCCATTCCAATGGGGGTTCTTTGTCGTCGGAATTTCCGCGTACCAGTTGGTGCGGGGTTTTGCTCAGGATGACAGCGAAGTAAGGGTGTGTGGAGTGAAATGAGCATAAATGATTGTAAATAACTGGCGGGAAACAGGTTTTTTATACTTACCGTTCGAGCTTGTCGAGAACCGTTGTTGGACAAATTCTTCTCGACGTTGCTCGAAGAGTAACTAATCTTAAATCCTTAATCGCAAATGATTAAATGGTTATAATCGATTAAATGATTAAATAAAGAGCGGTGCTTTTAGTAAATTTTAAAATCTACAAGAATACCTTTGCCGATGGGGCCCTAAAATTGGCCGAAACTTGCCGCCGGGTGGGGGAGAAAACCAAAGTGAGCGTAATTCCGGTGGTTTCTGCTTTGGACCTGCGCCAGGTGAAGGAAAAAGTCGGCGGTGAAGTTTGGCTCCAACATGCAGACCTTTTTTTTGAAGGTAAATTTACCGGCTGGGTCTCCCCTATTGCCGGAATTTTAGCCGGCGCCGATGGGGCTTTAATCAATCACTCTGAGCATCAGATCTCTTTTGGCAAAGTCAGACAGATTTTAGCTTATCTTAAAAAGAAAGACTGGATTGACCGCTGGGTTGAAGACTTAAAAGACTTTGGAGATTATCGGTCGAAAATAGAGAATTTTAAACTGGCTTTTTGTGTTAAAACCAAAGGCCAAGTCGAACGCCGGGTTAAAAGAATGGTCCCCAAACCGGATTTTATCGCTTACGAGCCGCCGGAGCTGATTGCCGGCGCCGTTTCAGTGGCTGAAGCCGAGCCGGAGGTAATCAAAAGGATTGTTGATCTTTTGCCCGGTTACAAAATTATTGTCGGCGCCGGGATTAAGGATAGACAGGATGTTGAAAAGTCGTTAGAGTTGGGCGCCAAAGGGGTTCTGGTCAGTTCTGATGTTGTTTTGGCCAAAGACCCGGAAAAAGAGCTTACCGAGCTGGCAGAAGCCTTTTCCATAGTTGATAGTTAACAGGGATTAGTTAATAGTTTAGTTAACAGTTATAAGTTATTTGTGGATAATCGGCAGTTTAGAAACTTGTTGCTTAGGAAAAGCTATAATTTTTTCCTTGGTGTAGTTAAATTGTGTTTAAATTTAAGAAAAAATAAACTTTTAATTCCTATTGCCGACCAGCTTTTGAGGTCGGCCGCCAGTATCGGGGCTAATATTGCCGAGGCTCAAGGATCAGCCAGTAAAAGAGAATTTAAAAATTTTATCCACCACGCTTTCAAGAGTTGTTGGGAAACGAGGTATTGGCTTAGTTTAATTAATGATGCGGAGTTGGTTTCTGATAAGAAATTAGAGGGACTGATTTCTTAAGTTCAAGAATTAAGTAAAATTCTGAATTCAGTCCTTTTATTTCTCGAGGGTAAAAAACTCTTAACTTTCAACTAAACTTTTCATTACTAATTGTTAATTATTAACTTTATCCATTGGACAACAAGATTTGGCTTTCTACTACCAAAGAATACTTTTTGAAAGACAAGGTAATCTTGCTCCGGATTGACTCTGATGTCGATTTAAAAGAAGAAAAAGGCGAGCTCGTTGTCGATGAAGACTTCCGGATTAAGTCGGTCTTGCCGACGATTAGGTTTTTGCAGAATCAGGGCGTTTCCAGAATTATTATGCTCGGTCATCTTGGCCGGCCTGGAGGCAGACCGGTTAAAGAATTAAGTTTAAAGCCGGTTGCTGATTGGTTTTCCGAGCATTTAGGTAAATGCCGGTTGGCGGTTGACTATTCAACGATTGAGCCATCCGATCGACTGGTTCTCTTGGAAAATCTTCGCTTTGATACTGGTGAAGAAGTTAATGACAAGCATTTTATTGCCAAGTTAGCCGTTCTTGGCGATGTTTTTGTCAATGATGCTTTCGGCGTTTCCCATCGCGATCACGCTTCAATTACCGGGCTGGCTAAAAGTTTGCCCTCTTTTTTGGGGTTGCGGTTTGAAGCGGAAGTAAAAACCCTTTCCTGGATTAAAACCAAAGCCAAAAGACCGTTGGTTTTTGTTTTGGGCGGCAGTAAACAGGGAAAATTGGACTATATTCCTTTTTTGGCCGAGTGGGCCGATTATCTGCTTGTCGGCGGGAAATTACCGGTATTAATAAAAAATTCAAAATTCAAAATTGAAAATTCAAAATTAATCGTCGCTGAGTTGAAGGAGAATAATAGAGATATTAATACAGAATCAGTAAAGAGGTTTAAACAAGTAATAAACCAAGGCGAGACGATTGTTTGGGCCGGCCCGATGGGGGTTTATGAAGAAGAAGAGAACTGGAACGGTACTTTTGAAATCGCCAAAGCGGTAGCCAATAGCGCTGGTTTTAAGATCGCCGGAGGCGGGGACACTCACCGGGTTTTATCCTGGACCAATCTTTGGGATAAATTTGATTTTGTCAGCGTCGGCGGCGGAGCCGCCCTCCAATTCTTAAAAGACAACACTCTCCCGGGTCTGAAAGCAATAGAAAAATAACTTCCGCCACTCTGCCGATCCCGCTGTGGTGGGAAAATGACGGCCGGAGTAACCCCGTCATACCCTCCTTACTTGAAACTGCGGGTGTAAACCCGCAGAGGAAGTAAAACC
>CAZWLF010000044.1:0-7644 GCA_964634805.1 uncultured Gammaproteobacteria bacterium | reverse complement strand
AAGGGGACATTTCTACTTGGTCGGACAGAGGACATTTTCACTTGGGCTTGACAGGTGGTATACCAAAATGGCAGTGTCATCTTTACCACTCTAAAATTGGACCCGGAAGGACCCGGTCAGCTTGGGTAGACAAAAATTAAGATTTTTTTATCTCTCTGTCATCGTGAGAAACTTCGGTGGCGAAAAACCTCCTTGTTGTAGGTAAATTGCCTCTTTCATTCCTGGGGTAGATAAGTCAACCAGACTCGTCCTCGCTAAAGACTTCGGCGGTGTAAACCATGATTTCGGTTTTCGGATCCTGGTAACAATTGTTGGGCAAACCAGCTTTTTGGGAACAGAGCTGGGATAAAAATTCTTCCCGACTCCAGCCGGTTTCTTCGGCTACTTGGGGCAGAAAGGTGCCGCCGTTTAATCCTTGGCGTAGGACCACGCCGTGTTTGCCCATTTCTATTTTTCTCCAATCATCTATCTTTTCCGGTTTAGATAAAACGGAAATTTCAATTTTAGTTTCTTTTAATTCTTCAAAACTGACTGCCGGGAAGCGGTGGTCGTTCACCGCCGCGTCAATCGCCCTGTTTCGGACTATTTGCCAGAGAGGGTCTTCGGCTGGGCTGAATTCGCCGATACAGCCGCGCAATTGTCCGTTTTTGGTTAGGGTGACAAAGGCGCCTAACTTTTCGTTTAATTTTGGATCATCAATTTCGTATTCGGCTTTTGTACCGTCTTTAAGATATTTTTCCAAAGTCTCCCGAGCGATTTTTAGAAGCAGTTTCCTTTGTTTTGGCGAGTAGTTTGTTTCCGATCCAGAATCGTTGCTACCTGACGATCCTGGATCGTCATAAACTATAGCGGCGTAACCGACCACCCGGGTCGGATCGCCGATGTTACTATCAGCCGAATTGGCGTATTTTACTAATTGCCAATCCGAACCTTGGTTCTCCGATAGTTTTTGTGCGGTCAACATCCCGACAATAGCAGCCTTCTCTCCGCAAATACAGGTTTCCAAATTAGGATAACCGACAGACATTTGTTCCTGAATGTTTTTTTCAAGTTTTTCGGTATTGCCGGAAAGGATGCCCTCGATTGTTTTTTGGTCTACTATTTGAGCGGTTTCATCATTGGGGTAATGGGAAAGGTCGGTGCTGATTAAAACTAAAGTTTGGGCGTCAAAATTCTCCGAAATCAAATCGGCTAATTTTTCCAAAGTCTCTTTGTTAGTACTGCCGACTAAGATCGGCACGATTTTAAAATCACTAAGAACCGATTGCAAGAAAGGCAGTTCCACTTCTAAGGAATGCTCCTGGACGTGGGGTTGATTGGAGAAAACTATTTTTGCCGATTGATCTACCAATTTTTTGCCAAACTCCAAATCAACCTCGACTTTTCCCAGCGGTGTTTGCCAAAAATTGTTTTGGTCAATCGCCGCGCCTTCAAACCAGCTTTGGTGGGAGCCGCCGATTAAAATCACCCGGTTGATTTTTTGGTTTTTAATGGTGTTAAAACCGGCCGCCGCCACCGGTCCGGAATAATCATAGCCGGCGTGGGGAACTATCAATAATTTAATCATTTGATCATTAATCATTTGATCATTGGCAGAAAGAAGGTCTTTTATTTGTTTTTGAAGCGCTTCTTTGTCTGCCGGGTAAAATGCTCCGGCAACCGCGGCCGACCGGACCGATCCTGGTTTTGTCTTCATTTGATTATCTAATTCTACACCGGTTTTGGAGGCAAGTTTGGAGTGGGCTAAGAAAATAACAGTCAGGATTAGCAAGGCAGGGCCGGTAATTATGATTGCGTTTTTCACTTCCCAGCTGATTTTAGCACGTCTTTACCTGACGCCGGTTCCGAGGCGGTGCCGAAGAGACTTTACTATGGGGTCTATTATAGTTTATAATGATATCCACGTTGACAGTTCTCGTTATTTTTTACGCAGCAGAGCTTTTTTGGGTAGTAAAAGTTAAAAATGGCAAGAAGACAATTGCCTCTCATCCGCTTGGGCTGGGACAGGCAAGTTTCAGAGGTTTCGTTTCAGATTTCTTCTGAGGGAGGAGTTCCGGTTGTTCGTTGTGACTTGCCGGAGGGGGAAATTCTTTCTTGCGGAGAAAGGGTTAATTTTTGTTGTGGAGGAGAAAGCGATCCAACTCCGCTTTGTTTGATGTTTGGCCGGCGCGGGAGGCGGGTTTCTTTACTCTCGCGCCCGCAGGCTGCCCGAACTAAAATTAACTTAAAAAATCTTGCCCGGTGTGGCAGGAGGACAAAAATAGGCGGCAATTAGTCGAATTTTATTCCAGGATAGCAAAAACCCCGGATGCGAGTCCAAGGATGAAGCGATACCAAATGACGTTCCGGCGCCGCCTCGGAGCCCACCAGGCGGATCAAAATACCACGGGCGTAAGCCCGTCGTGTAGTTTATTTCTTTCTAAAGAAGGCTACTAGTTTATCGGGGAGATCCGTGGTGTTATAATAAAGAACACGATAGGAGAGAGCGCCGGAGGGGAGAAGCCGACTTTGATTACTCCTATGAGGAAGAGGGGTAAAATCTTTTGGTAAAGGGCGGACGCGTCCTTTGTGATTTGCCGAGTACCCAAGTAGCAGGGTGTTCCGCGCAGAGCCGCATCCGAAGGAAAACCTTGCTGTCTTGCTGTTGTTTTAGAACCTGGTAACAGTCCGCAACGTTTTAACTTAAAAAGATATTCTCCGGGAGCTCGTTTTGGCGCTTGCGGACGGAAAACTTAATTAAGCCTTCTTTTTGATTCCTGAAACTTGTTTCAAAATCTTATCTTCATCATTCCGGGCTCAATACGACGTCGGATGACTGTCGCCACGCGATGCCGCGGCTGTCGCCACGCAACGTCGGATGACTGTCGCAACCCGGGGTTCTTTCTGTCATTCCGGGCTCGACCCGGAATCTATATAGATTCTGAATCAAGTTCAGAATGACAAGCTGGATTCTGAACATCCCAGTGACACGACGGGGTAAAAGTTCAAAAATGACGACAATAGCTGGTTTTGAAACGGGTTCTTGAGAATTTCTGCCGCTAAAATTGCTATTTTTGCCCTTTTATCCTAAAATAGCTCACATGGAACACATGGAAAATGGGTGGAAATTAGAGACAACGTTTTGGTTTTTGGGAACAAAGGTGCCGGTAAAGCTTCTTGTCGGTAAGTCTGAGTCCGGTTGGGTTGTGGCGGCTTGTGATCTCAAAGACCCCTCTTGTTGCGAAAAAGGGGTTAATTTAAGGGCCGAGGATCCTCTCTTGTGTTGTGCGGTAAGCCTTATTAACGGTTGTCCTCAAGTCAGGCCGACAGCTCTCGGTAACCCACTTGGGCTTTCTGAGGAAAATTTTGCTTTCTGCGGCCGCCGCGGACTGGGAGCAAATCTTCGTTGCCGGGGAAAAGACGAGGCGAGTGGCTTGACTAAGCCTGCTGATGAGACCGTTCTTGCGGAAACGGGAGATTGAATTTTAAGGTAGTAAATCCTCTAATCATTCGAATGATTAGAGAATTTTGTTCTTAGGTTCAACAATTTTAGGAAAATGGGAAAAAAACCAGTATTTGTAAAGAAAACAATTGACCCAACCGGTACGGTGATTTTCTCCTCTCCGGTTTTGCCTAATGCTGGTCAGAGATTCCGTTGGGCAAATAAAGCTAAGCGTCTTTTTCCTGGTGAATCTGAAACAATTGATCACGAGATGGACCACGGTATAAGAGACGGTAAAAGGGGCAACAACCCATCAAGGATTGGCCTTAGAATTTCGCCCAGTGGAGAGAGGTCTTGGTTTTATCATCCGGTTGGTAACCATGGGGGCAAAACTGAACTTCCCAGTGGCAAGGTCATCGGACGGTCGCCTCAGAGGATATTAAAAATCGTGTCTGTCGGGAGAATGAGTCTGGGAGATCTTGACCTCTACCGGACGGTTTCCGCCATGGTAAGAGGCAGACGCCGCTTGTGGTAGACCGAGTGGATACTCCCTGCTTTTCTGGTAAAATAGGGAGTAATGTTTTTTTTCTTCTTTTGTTTGGGCTTCTGCTCGCTAATCAAGCAAATTGTTTTGCTTCGGGAGCTGGTCGGCTGGTTCGGCGGAGACGAGCTTTTTTATGCTCTGGGTTTGGCCTTTTGGCTTCTTTTTGCCGGTTTGGGCAATTTTTTGTTCCGCCAAGTTCGAGTTGGGCAGAAAAAGATTTTCTGGCGGCTGTGGCTGATTTTTGTTTTTATTTTACCCTGGGAGCTGATTTTTTTCCGTCAGATTTTAACCCGGTTGATCCCGCTTGGTTTCGCCGCCCCTGTTTTTTGCCGCTTTTTGTTTTCCGCGATTTTGGTTTTTCCTTCTTCGCTTCTTTCCGGAATTTTGTTTAGTTTGGCAATTAATTATCGGATCAGCTTCAAGTCGAAGGACAAAAACGGTCTGGGTCATTTAGCCAACCTTTCTTATCTTTCGGAAACTTTCGGTCTGGTAGCCGCAGGCCTGTTTTTCACTTTTTTTCTAAGCCGGACTGGTTTTCCTCTCTGGTCCAAGTTGGACAAGGAAACCCTGGTTAATCATTACCCTGACTTATCCGAGATAATTTATTCTAAGCAGGGACAGTTGATGGTTTCGGAGAGTTTTGGTCAAAGAGTAATTTTTTCTGCTGGAAAACCTATTTTTGTTAGCGGTAAAAGTTTGAGTGACCAGCGACAAACAGGGGTTTTGTCTGCTGTTTTAAAGAATAAAAATCGAATTTTGGGTTTCGGGGAGCTGAATTTGTTTAACCAAATAGTCGAAGAGTTTTTGCCGCAAAAAGCTGTTTTTGTCTTTCCGGTTGCCGAACTGTTTGATTTGGAAAAGAGCTGGTTAGAAAAGTCGGTTGAGCCGGTGGTCGCCGATCCGAAATTTTATTTAGCCAATAAAGCCGATAAATGGGATTTAGTTCTGGTTTCGGTTGGCAATCCGGACAGTCTTTTGATCAACCGTTATTATACGGTCGAATTTTTAAAGTTAGTTAAAGAAAGACTGGATGATAACGGTCTTTTGGCTTTGGTTTTCGATTTGCCGATTGATTACCAAAGCCAAGAGGCGATCGGTTTTGGCGGGGCGGTTTACCAGACAGTAAAAAGTGTTTTTGGCTATTTTGATCTGTTGCCGGTGGAGGAGAGGGTCTTGGTCTTAGCCTCCCGATCGCCGGTTGACCTGGGCGCGAAAGAGGGGAACCCTTATTTGGCTTCTGTTTTAGCGGATCAGCGAAGGGTCCGCTTGAAAGAAAATTTTGGTCATTATGATGGCTCGGTCAACAGCGACACTTTTCCGGTGGCCTATTTTAACCACCATCTTTTCTGGCAGACCACTTTCAGCTTTATCTTGCCTGAAATTTCTTTAAGTTTAGTTTGGCTTTCTCCGATAGTTTTGCTTTTTGTTCTAATCTTTGGCTTAAGCAGAAAAAGGTTAAGTTACCGGCTTGGTTTTATAGCGGCTCTCTCCGCCTTTATTCTGATGGCGCTGGAAGTTTTGATTATTTTCCTATTTCAAACCAAGATAGGCAATTTGTACGAGCAAATAGGGATGATTATCGCTTCGGTTCTTTTGGGGATAATTTTGGGAATTAAATTGGGCGGGCTAGTGGTTGAAAAAGAAGCGGGTTTGAGATGGTGCCTTTTACTCTATTTGCCGGTTTTTACAATTCTGATGGCAAATGGTTTTTGGCAAAAGTCGGTTTTCTTTTGGGTTTTGGTTTCTGTCTTGGCCGGGGTGGTCGAGGGTTTTGTTTATTCTTTAGCCAACAGCCTCTGGTTTTCCAAAATCGAGGTTTCAAACTTGATCTATTCTTGCGAGCTTTTCGGTTCTTTTTTCGGGGCCTTGCTGACAGCGACTTATCTTTTGCCCGGTTTGGGATTAGTGAATTTATTAGGGTTTTTCAGCTTGTTGATTTTGGCGGCGGTTTTATTGGCCCAGCCGGATTAAGCAACAATGGTGGTCCTGGGGAATTTTGTTTTTCCCCCATCATCCTGGGCGTAGTCCTGTGCCGATTGGTACGGGGGAATGCTAATGATGAAGGATCCCCTTTGAATTGGTAAATTTTGCTAACTCCACGGGGATTCTTCGCTGCGCTCAGAATGACGGGGAACGAAAGGGTTCTTCCCCTTCGATAAAGCCTCGAGGCCAGAATAACGTGTTAGAAAAATTCAAGCCTTAGGAGTTGGATACCAGACACCCTTGGGTACAACACCCCCGGGGTGGAGTACCTATTACACCCCGGGGGTGGGTATTAGAGGGCGTTCGATTATTGCCAAACCCCGGGGATCTTAATTGGGCACTCTTTGGAACTGCCGTCTTTTTCTAAAACGTTCTTGCTGATCAAATATCCGTCTCTTTCAATCAAGGGCTCTTTGTTTTTCGGGCAAAAAGTAGTATTGCCTTCAAGGTAATCAATATTGCCGGTGTAGACATAATTTAAGCCTTCCTTGAGGCAAAGTTCCCTGACCTCAATTAGAGTTTTTTCCGGCGTCGGCGGCAGGTTGGTTAACTGGTAATTAGGCCAGAATTTGGATAAATGAACCGGCACGTCAGGACCGACATTTTCCTTGATCCAGCGGCACATTTTCTGCACCTCTTCCGGTTTGTCGGTATATCCCGGGACGACCAAGTTGACAATTTCCAACCAAACGCCGGACTCTTTGACCGTTTTAATCGTGTTTAAAACCGGTTCCAGTTTGCCCCGGTTAAGTTCTAAATAAGTTTTTTCGTCAAAAGCCTTAAGATCAACTTTAAAGGCGCTGATAAAAGGGAGCAGTTCTTTAAGCGGCTCGGTGTTAATATAACCGTTGGAAACGACTACGGTTTTCAAATCCCTTTCTTTGGCTAATTTGGCAATATCGTACATGTACTCGTAAAAAACAGTTGGCTCGTTGTAAGTAAAAGCGATAATTCCGGTCTGATTGGCAATCGCTTCGCTGACCACTTCTTCAGGAGTCATTTCTTTTGTGTTTATTTCCTCCGGCTTCCGGTGGGCGATATCCCAATTTTGGCAATTCTTGCAGTCTAAGTTGCATCCGGGCGTGCCGATAGAGTAAACCCCGGACCCGGGTAGAAAATGATAAAAAGGTTTTTTCTCAATCGGATCAATGTTAAAAGCGGCCACTTTGCCGTAGGACAAAGAGTAAAGTTTGCCGTTGATATTTTCTCTGACTCCGCACAAGCCTCTTTGCCCGTTTTTTAAAAGGCAGTTGTTGGGACAAAGCTGGCATTGGACCGTTTGGCCGTCTAAGCTTTGGTAAAACCTGGCCTCAGTTAAATTACCGATTGGGGTTGATTGGTTAGTCTTGATCATACTTCTTATTATAATCAAAACGGAAAAAATTATCCCTGATATAATGATCACTAAGCCAAGATATTTTTTTGCCATTGGAAAACAATTCTTCCTAAAAAGGTAATATTTCTATCATGAACTTGTTTCAAAACCTTATCTTAACGTCATTCCGGGCTCGATACGACGTCGGATGACTGTTGCCACGCGATGCCGCACTGGGCTCGTCGTGACCCGGAATCTGCCCAGATCCTGAATCACCCCCGGTGATGCGACGGGGTAAAAGTTCATAATGACAGCAATAGATAATCTTGAAACTGGTTGCATTAATAAAAAATGAAAAAGCTTCTGTTTTTTTTGATTGCC
>CAZWLF010000043.1:0-7657 GCA_964634805.1 uncultured Gammaproteobacteria bacterium | reverse complement strand
GATGCTACGGGTAAAGCGAAGTGAAACGGAGCGACACCCGTAGAGAATCACTTTACCATTTGTGATTGTTTTTCGGTAGCCTTGAGGTGGACCTTTGCTTTAATAATTTAATATATTAAATTATTAAAGGGTTGAGGGCAGGAGGTTTTTCAGAAAGCGACTTGTTTAAACAGGCGCTCTTTTTTTAAACTGTCCTTGGCCAGCCGGATTGGCTGGACTTAAGCTGGGTAGTAGGTTATCATTTGGACTGATGCTGGATTTACCCAACCGGATAAACAACTCTGTTTATTTCAGGAATAGCCTGGCTGCAATAGCCGCCATTTTCTTCCTTTTTGAGGTTTTCAGACTGTTGAGGCCTGATTATAAAGAAGGGAAAATCGTCTCAGCCAGTTTTTTTGGCCTGGTAGTAGTTGGCTTTTTAGTCTGGTTTTCTCAAAACTTCGACCTTTCTATTGCCCTTTCCGTTTTAATCGGGGCCACCCTTTCTGTTTCTTATTTTTGTCGGGATAACTCTTGGCAATTTTGGTCTATTTTAGAGCCGGTTACGGGTTTAGTTTTTGTTTCATTGACGATCTTTTATTTAGGCAGGATAGAACTTATCGGTACCGTTCTGGTCTTGTTAAGCAATCTTTATTGGCGTAACTACCGGAATTTCAACTGGTATCCGAGCGGGCGATCTGGCTTTATGTTTTTCGCTGATATTATCGTGTTTTCTCTGTTTAGTTCGGCCCTTGATTTTTGGCGCGGTATGTTGATAAAATCGATTGTTTGGAGTTTAATACTCGTCATTGGTATAATCGGCTTAATTTTGTTTGGCAGGCCGGTGAGAAAGAGCAAGTCGGGGCAGTTAACCGTTAAACAGACTCGAAATGACTAAGACTGATAATAAGTTCAAGTTTCCGGAAGTGGTTTTAAGACCGGTAAAAATTTTTTTAACCGAAGAGCTGGGTCGGTTGAAGAAAAGGCGGGTCCAGATTAAAGAAGACGATCCTTTTACCGATGGGTCAAGAACTAATGACAATGCCGCTCCCGATTTCGAAGCAGATGAGCAGTTTGGTCACGCCCGTTCTGAGGTGATAGGCAAAGAGATTAGCAAAAAGATTATTCAGATCAGAAAAGCGCTCTCCCGAGTAAAGATTGGCAAGTATGGTATTTGTGAAAAATGCGGCGAGTTTATTGATACTAAGAGGTTGATGGTTTATCCGGAAACTACTATCTGTGTTAACTGCACTCGGAAGCAGAAAGAGGGAAATTGAGGTTGTTTACCAGGACAGATCTCTTCTGGTCCTTAACAAGCCGGCCGGTTGGGCGACTCTCAGGTCGGCAACCTCCAAAGAGATAACTCTTCAGGATTGGCTTGATGCTAACTTCGGCCTGAAGACCGTTGACCGTTCCGGGATCGCTCACCGCTTGGATAGAGACACCTGGGGCTTAATTCTGGTGGCGAAAAACGACCAGGTTTTGAGTCAATTACAGGAACAGTTTAGGAAAAGAGAAGTCAGAAAAGTCTACTGGGCTTTAGCCAGAGGTTGTTTATCTGGTTCAGGTAAGATAAAGGCACCGATAAAAAAAGTCAGGGCGGGTGAGTGGAGGTTTAGGGTTGCTCCGGGTGGCAGACAGTCAATAACCAGCTATCGTCAGATCGGTATTTTTAAGATAAACGGCCAGGACTACACCCTTTTAAGAGTTTACCCAAAAACCGGCAGGACTCATCAGATTAGAGTTCACTTAAAATATTTGGGGCACCCGCTCTTTGGTGATTCTTTTTATGGCGGTAAACGGGAAAAAGGCAGACCGATGTTTTTGGCGGCAAAAGAACTTTGCTTGTCTCATCCGATGAATGGGAAAAAAATCAGGTTTAAGATTAAACTGCCGGAACGATTATCAAAAATAATTAGCCAAAATGATTCTAAAGCGGAGAAGACTGTCGGTCGAGAAAAGTAAACGCGGGAAAGTTAAAAATTTGCTTTTCCTGCTCTTGATCGTTTTTTTTGTCCTTGGTTTTGGCAAGAGAGTTTTTCACTGGTTTGCCGGTAGCTGGAACGGCAAGGATCCGGTTAGTTTAGCGATTGAGACGGAGCAGGGGAAGGTCTTGGTTTTAGCAATTACTCAGTCTAAAAATATCGCTGGCTTGTTAGTTTTGCCCTCCAATCTTGAAATTGAAACCCCATGGTTTGGGCAATACCGGGTCGGCAAACTTTCTTTATTAGCCGATCAGGAGGAGAAAGCTGCTGTTTTTCCCCGCAGTTTGGCTTATTTTTTTAAAATCCCGGTTGACTTAGGGTTAACCGGGACGAGATTATCTTTCTCTGAAGACGAGTCTGTTCTTAAAGAGAGAGTCAGACGGCTCTTTTTTCCACCGAAAACGATTGACTACTGGAGGCTCTGGCGCGCCCTGGAGAACAGGGATTTATACTGGAGAATAGTGGATCTTTCCAACTTTTCTCAAGAGAAGACTCTGCCGGACGGCAGTTCTTTGCTGGTCTTGGACGACCTTGGCGATTTGGGCGGGTTATTGGAATATTTTTCAGACCCGCTAGTTAAGAAAGAAAATTTTTCTATTGGGATCACTAATGTTGGCCGAATTTCCGGCTTGGCTCAAAGGGTGTCTGAGTTAGTTGCTAACTTGGGGGGTAGGGTGATTGAGGTCAATGACAGCGATTTTAACTTGGAAGAAGATTGTTTGATTTTAGTTGACAGGGAAGAGCTTGCCAAAACAATCACTGTTTCCAGACTGAGTCGTGTCCTTGGCTGTAGAGTCAAACCGGATTCAAGTCTGACTGCTCTGGATCTTCAAATTTTAATTAGAAATGTTAGAATGTAAGCAGCGATTCGGCTTTTAGCACTTGAGGAAGTCTCTTTTTAACTAAACCATGTCCGGACATTCAAAGTGGGATAACATTAAAAGAAGGAAAGGGGCTCAGGATCAACAAAGAGGTAAGGCCTTTAGCAAAATTTCCCGGCTGATTGTGGCCGCGGTCAAAGAGGGGAATTCCGATGACCCGGGTTTAAACCCCAGGCTTCGTTTGGCTTTAGAAAGGGCCAGAGTCGAGAATATGCCCAAAGATAATATTGTCAGAGCGATTCAGGGGGCGGCCAAGAGCAAGGAATCAGCCGAAGAATTTGTTTTAGAAGGTTACGGTCCGGGCGGTTTGGCGGTGATGGTTGAGGTTCTAACCGACAACCGCCAGCGGACGGTTCAAGAGCTTAAAAATATTTTTCAAAAAGGGGGAGGCTCCCTTTCCGAACCGGGCGCGGTTGCCTTTCAGTTTGAAAAGAAGGGATTTTTGGAAACCGAAAAAGTGACCGAAGAGAAAATGCTTTCTTTGATTGATGCTGGAGCCGACGATTTTGAGGAGAGTGGGGGAAACACCCTTATTTGGGTTTCCGCTTCTGACCTGCCTTTAATGGAATCGAAGCTAAGAGAATTGGGGATTGAGGTTAAAAGGTCTGATTTAGTAATGAAACCGACTAATAAAATGTCACTGGATAAAGGGGTAAAGTCCAGAGCGCTTGATTTTTTAGAAGCGGTCTCCGACCACGACGATGTTCAGAGGGTTTTCTCCAATTTAAATACTGCCAGTCTTTAATTTTCAAAACTATTTGGAATTTTGCCAATCTACCCGATGAACAAAAGAAGGCATTTTCTTTTGGCGAGTGCCTTAATTACAATCGGCTATTATTTAGTTCAACTGACTCCGTTTGATTGGAAGTATCTTTCAATCCTTAGCTTGGCGGTTTTCTCTTTTGTTTACCTTTTAATTCTGTTTCTTCGCTTGTCCCGCGATTTTAGGAAATCGATTGTGGCCACTTTTCTGCCAATTTGTTTTTTGATCGGTCTTAGCCTGTTTCATTTCTTTTTCTTAGAGGGCCTGATTTGGCGACTTTTTCTGACCCTGATTTTTGCAGTTAGTTTCTATACTCTTTGTTTGATAGAAAACGTCTTTTTGGTTTCGGCCAAATTTAAACTAGTGCCTCTTTATCGAGCGGCATCAACGGTTGGTTTTTTAATCACTCTTACCAGTGCTTTCTTTCTCTTTGACGTAGTTTTTTCATTTCGCCTTTCGGGTTTGTTTAATGCTTTGACTGTGACGGCGATCTCTTTTTTGCTCTTGGGGCATTTTTTCTGGACGGTAGATTTGTCTTCTCCCGCTTCCGGACCAAACCTACCGGTTGTTTTGGTTTTATCGGTAATAATGGCCGAAATGACTCTGGCTCTTTCCTATTGGCCAGTCGGTTTTGGCCGCGCCTCTCTTTACTTGGTTGGTCTACTCTATGTTTTTGGGGGATTAGCTCAGGCCTATCGGAGGGACCGGCTTTTTAGAAAAACAGTTTTAGAATTTATTTGGGTAGGGGTGGGCATTTTTTTAGCTTTGCTTTTGGTTACTAATTGGTCGGGTAATTTTTAGCGCAGGTCGGACAGAGAAGAGGGGAGGGGCGCCATCTTTACAGTTGTCGTGTCCTATAATAATTATTACCCTTTGTGAAAATTATAGGACTATTTTCACAATTGGCAGTTTAATATAACAATTGCTATTGATACCTGAATTTAGTTATTATTCTGAAAGATAGGCGAAATATTGCTATTGTGGAAAAGTACCGGTCGTCTATGGGGAAGAGATCATCCCAGTCTCCTCTTTTTAGAATAATTTTAATCTTTTTTCCTAAGACCGGAGTAGCCTTTAGCCGGCGGCTTCTTAAAAACAGAGACTTATTTGCTCCCCGGTCTTAAAGAATCTCTGGGATCTTTAAAAAGAGCGCCGACCCCAGCCGGTTTAAGTAGTCGCACAATGTTTCTTTTACGACGCGGTAAAAAGAAGAGCAGAAGAGGGTGGCTAAGTTATGTTTTTTAACTATTTTTAAATTTTTATTTTTTTTGGGCAGGATAATTTATTTTTAGGTTCATAAATCGTTTTCCAAGAGTTCTGTTTTTAACTGTCGGTCAACTATTTTTATACCAGCGATACCCTATTTTTCTTTTGCCTATGGAGAAGGGCTTTTTTAACCGTTTTTTCCGCTGGTCAGTTAAAAATTTGAGGCAATGAGTCTGTTTAAAGGACTTCCGGTAGCAGAGGTATCTGAAAAACGGCTTAGAAAGGCGCTAAAGAAGTTGTACCTGAGGATAGGCATTTCCAGGCGGGCTCGAACAGTAAAACTTTTTATTCTTCGAGCGGAGCGTAGCGAAGTCGAGAAGGGTTGTTTGGACTAAGTTTCCGATTGGGTCGGATTTTGTTCTCGACAAGCTCGAACAGTAAAACTTTTTATTCTTTGAGCGAAGCGCAACGGGCCGAGAAGAATTTTCAGAAGATGGTTCTCGACGGGCTCGAACAATAAGGAGGTTCCCGACTGAGTCTGGCTCAGTTCTCGACAGGCCTTTGGTCCTGAGGCTTTGTCGAAGGGCTCGAACAGTAATAATTTTATTCTTCGAGCGGAGTCGAGAAGAATTGACAGTGGTCTAAATGAGGGGCTTTTTCTGAAAACCGGCAGATAAAAAGAGGGTTCCCCTCCTAATTCTTGCCACTGGAATTATTGGTCTTCTCCTCCGGTCGGTAATCGCCACAAGCCTATTAATTGGTGGAATGTAGTCAAATCCTACCTGGTCTTCCTCGAAAGCCCATGGGGTAATTTGGGCTTTGCGGGCTTTTGTTAGCTGATCATTGACTTCAAAGATGACCTCTCTGCATCGCTTTACTTCTGGCAACGAGTGGTCTGGGTGATCTGGTTGGCCTCGCAGGTATTGTTTACCGCACAGATGCTGGTGTTCGCAACTCTTGGCACAAAGCAGTCTGCCAGCCTTAACTAATTTTATTCCTTCGACTCCTTTGATCGTTGGATTTAATTTTTGGCCCGCCCTGTTTTCGGAGTCGTACAATATTGACAAGCTAATTATAAATTGATAGCCTGTTTTAACAACAAAAGGCGAAACCTTGGCAACGGCTAACGTTTTTAACAACAAAATGACAAATAAAACCAGTTTCAAAACTACCTATTGTCGTCATCCTGAACTTGATTCAGGATTGGGTAGATTCCGGGTTGAGCCCGGAATGACGTTTAGATAAGGTTTTAAAACAAGTTCATATTAAATAGTAAATATTAAATATTAAATAATGGGCGGTCCCCTATCTTATGGGTAAAGATCTCAAAATTTTAATTAAAGAATTTTTGGATTATTTGGAAATTGAACGCAACTGTTCTCCTTTAACAACCAGAAATTACCGCCATTATTTAGACCGTTTTTGCCGCTTTTTAAAAAAAGAAGCATTCCCCTCCTCCGGCGCAGGAGCAAGAGAGCCGGTTTTAAGGGACCTTACTCAGGAGAATGTGCGGGAATATAGGATTTTTTTAGCCAGAATTAAAATAGACAAAGACCGGTTTCTAAAAAAAGTAACTCAGAGTTATCACGTGATTGCTTTAAGGGCTTTTTTGCGTTGGTTAATCAAAAACGACTATCAGGCTCTTTCGCCGGATAAGATTGAACTGCCTAAAACCGAAAGCCGGTCGTTAAAGTTTTTAACTGATGAGCAGATGGAGCGGTTGCTTAGCCAGCCGACGATTTCTTCTAAAATTGGTTTAAGAGACAAGGCAATTTTAGAAACCCTTTTTTCCACCGGGCTGCGGGTTAGCGAGCTGACCGCTTTAAACAGAGACCAAATTAATTTAAAGACCAGGGAATTAGGAGTAATTGGTAAGGGGGGCCGGGCCAGAGTGGTCTTTCTTTCTAAAAGAAGCGTTTCCTGGCTGGGACGGTATCTGGTTTCCAGAGAAGATCATTATCGGCCTCTTTTTATCCGTTACTCTGGGAAAAAGGGTATTACTCTGGCCGACGAAGAGGTTCGGCTTTCAGATCGGTCGGTACAGAGACTGATGGAAAAATACCGGAGAAAAGCGAAGATTCCGATCCGGGTTACTCCTCATGTTTTAAGACACTCTTTTGCCACTGATTTGCTTTTTCATGGCGCTGATCTTCGCTCAGTTCAGGAACTTTTGGGTCACAAAAATATTGCTACCACTCAAATTTACACCCACGTGACTAACCAGAGACTGCGCGAAGCTCACGATAAATTCCACAGCGGCAATAGGGATTAATCTCTTTGTCTTTGCTCTTAAACCAGAACCTCCTCGCAATGATTGAATGGTTGAATAAAAACTCAAAATTCAAAGATCACCTGCCCGCAACGGCCTAAGCGCGGCGATGGCGGGCGCGGTGACTCAAAAGTGAAAAGCGGAAGAAAGAAACTGTTGGTAAAGAAACCCACCCCGGGGGAATCAGGGCCTGCTCCCGGGGTGGAAAAAACAAACTTAAATCTCAAAACTCAAAAGTGGAATCAGCAAGCGGCCAGGTACTCTGTTAATGGATGGTAAATCGTACTATGTAACACGTAATCCGTAACCCGTAACCCGTAACAAGGTAACACGTAACACGTAAATTGACACCGGACATCCCGGGGAATCAAAACCTGCTCCTGGGTGAAAGATAAATCATAGACCATAGACGTTCCTTCCTAATAGAGATTAGGATAACGGGGAAATGAAATCTGAAAGAGGAGTCTTTTTATAACACTAAAAGGGACGATCGGCCCACTTAGTGTTATTCCAAGAAAGTGAAATCATCGGTTTTTAAACCGAGGATGAAGCGCTAATCGATAACATGAGCGAA
>CAZWLF010000042.1:0-7734 GCA_964634805.1 uncultured Gammaproteobacteria bacterium | reverse complement strand
TAGTAAAGATGCGCGGAAAAGTGGAACATCTTTTTGTACCAAAAGAAAATCCTTCTCTAAAATTTCTAAAACAACTTTCCTTGCTCAATTTCCGGTTTGGGCGGGGGAGACGGTTTGGCGACCAATTGGCCGTTAGTTTTAACAATTTCCGGAACTTTTAAAAAATCCTCTTCCAGCTCTCTCATCACTTGACCGCTTCTTAAGGCGGCGGCAGGGTGGTACATGGGGATAATTAGAAGATCCAAGCCTTCCCAGTCTACCCTCATTGGGTGTCCGTGAGCTTGGGAGATATAAACTTCGGGGATAAAGTAATTCATGGCAAACCGGCCCAAGGTGATCACTACTTTTGGTTTAATAATCAACAGCTGTCTTTTTAAAAAAGGAGTGCAGGCAATAATTTCGTTGGGCATTGGATCCCGGTTATTGGGCGGCCGGTGTTTAAGAATGTTGCAGATAAAAACATCCTCTCTTTTTACCGATATTTTAGATAAAAACTTATCAAGTAAATTCCCGGCGGCGCCGACAAAGGGGATTCCTTTCTGGTCTTCCCAATACCCCGGAGCTTCTCCGACAAAAACCATTTCCGCGTTTGGGTTTGGCGCTCCCGGGACCGGGTTGGCGGCGGTTTTATAAAGCGGGCATTTTTGGCAGTTTTTAACCTCTAAAGCCAGTTGGGCAAGTTCTTCTTGATTAGACATAGCAATATTCTAAAATCTAAACAGTGAAAAGACAAATCCTTAAACTGATTAAAGAAAAGAAAGGGAAGATTAAGTTTCCCCTGGTTCCCATTCTGCTATCTTTTATCCTCCTGGTCGGTTTCGCCCTGCGTATTTATGGTCTAAATTGGGACGCCGGCTACCATCTTCATCCGGACGAAAGGATGATCGTTATGGTTGCCGAAAGATTGCGTTTGCCCAGCTCTCTTTCGCTAAAAGAATTTTTATCTCCGCAAAGCCCGCTCAATCCGAAATTTTTCGCTTACGGCAGTTTACCTCTTTATTTTTTGAAATTCTGCTCTTGGGTCCTCTCCTTTTTCCTAAAAGGGGCGCCGTTCTCTTATAGCAATTTGCCGATTTTGGGCCGGACTCTTTCCGCGCTTTTCGACCTGGGGACAATTTGGCTGATATTTAAAATCGGCAAACAGCTTTTCGGCAATAGGGCGGCGCTTTTGGCCTCCTTTTTCTATGCCGTTTGTGTTTTTCCGATACAGGCTTCTCATTTTTACGCCGTTGATGTCATGCTTAATTTCTTTATCTGGCTGACTCTTTGGCAGCTTTTGAATTTTTACCTTGATCCAAAGTTCGGTTCCGCTCTGAAGGTTGGTTTGTCTTTCGGCTTGGCTTTGGCGACCAAGGTAAGCGCCACTGTTTTAGCCGCTGCCATAGGCACTGGTCTGATTGTTGATTTAGTTTTAATCGGGTTTAAGTTTTGGCGCGGCCGGAATGACCGCTGGTGGCAGAAACTGTTTTTGACCATCAAAAAATCAACCCGGAAAAAATGGCTTTTCAGTTTAGCTAAAAGGCTTTTTTGGTTTGGAGGTCTTATCGGCTTAGTTACTGTTTTGACCTTTTTAATTTTTGAACCGTACGCTCTCATTGATTTTGCCGCCTTTAAAAGGCAGATTACCGAACAGCACCGGATGACCAAAGACGCGAATGTCTTTCCTTACACTTTGCAATACGTCGGGACAATGCCGTTTGTTTACCCGGTTAAAAATTTGGTTTTCTGGGGAATGGGAATCGGTTTGGGAAGTCTATCGATATTTGCTTTTGCCTGGTACCTTTTTGACCTGATTAAAAGAGTTTTCACTAAAGGAGATTACGACCGGGAGTCGGGCGAACTGATCGTCTTTGCTTTTGCTTTGGCTTACTTTTTAGTGGTCGGCCGATTCGCGGTTAAATTTATGCGCTATCTTCTGCCTCTTTATCCGTTTTTAGTTTTGATCGCCGCCAATTTTCTTTTTTCGTTTAAGAGTAAAAAATTCTTTTTAGCCAGAAATATAGCCCTTTCTTTAGTGTTGGTTTTTCAGCTCTTTTGGACCGGCGCTTTTATTTCGATTTATTCCCGGCCCCACTCCAGAGTTGAGGCCAGCGATTGGATTAACCAGCAAGTCAAGCCGGGTTCTGTTTTGGCGGTGGAGCATTGGGATGATTCCTTGCCCTTGTTCGGCGGGGAAAAGTTTGAGTTTGTTTCCATGCCCATGTACGACCCGGACACTCTGGAAGAGAAGTGGATGACAGTGGAGCGGAACTTAGAACGGGCGGATTATATTATCCTTTCCAGCAACAGGCTTTATACTCCTTTGCAAAAGTTGTCTGACTGCCAATTATTTCTAAGATGCTTTCCGAAAACAGCTGGTTATTACCGCGATCTTTTTGACGGCAAACTGGGTTTTAAAAAGGTGGCCGAGTTTAGCTCGTATCCACGGTTAAGTTTTGCCGGGATGAAGATTGAGATTAATGACCAAAGCGCTGATGAATCTTTCACTGTTTACGATCACCCGAAGGTGACTATCTTTAAGAAGGTTGAGGCTCGATAATCCAAAAGCCGGGTTTTTGATTAGGGTAATTAAGGATTTCGATAATTTTAAAGTTAATTTTAGGGTAATTTGACTGAAGCTCTTTTAAGTCTTCTTCTCGGGCGGCAATTAATTGTTTTTGGTTAGGCGAGAGTTTAATGGGGTTGGAGGCAATCAGACATTTTTGGCAGGGGATAATAGTCGAATAAAACTTCAACAGCTCCTCTCCCCGGTTAAAACGGTGGCTGATCAGCAGTTGATCATATTGTTGCTGACGGCCGGAAAACAAACTGATAATCGTTCTAAACCCCCACTGCCAACCGCTGAAGGCGGAAGAATAAATTGGGTATTGTCGATAGAGAAAAATAAATTTAACCAAAGAGAGGGAGATAACCATTATCAAAAGTAATCGGCATGTTTGACCAATTTTTTTAGGTAAAATTTTCAGTATCGTGACTATGCCAATAGCGGAGATGATCTGGAGAGGCACTACGCCGATGATTGATCTGGTAGCCTGAGGAACATTGTCTTCAGTAAAAATGGTTCCTACAGGATAAAATAAAAGCCAGAGCAGGAGAACTTTAAACCCCATTTTCTTAATTTTCAAAAAAACCACAATCAGGCCGATGATCAATAGCGGCAGTTGAAACAGGTAAAGTTCGCCGACGCCCTTGACAGAGTGTCTGACTACATGCTGGCCGGGCATATTAGCGTCGCCTTTGAAAAAGAGGAATTCGGGCGAAAAATGAGACAGATAATTCCGGAAGGTTTTACCGGTTACCTGATTGGTCTTTACTTGGCGCCACCGGGACAAACCTTCGCCGAAAAGAAGATGCCCGGTCAGCGGGGCGGCTAATACCGCGGTAGTGATAATCACTAAGATTAGAACCCTTTTTTTGATAAGATTCTTGATTTCCATCAGCACCAAGGAGAGGGTAAATAGCGGGATAAATATCCTTGCCGGAAAATAAGAATAGAGAGCGATGGCGAAGAATAGGATAGAAAGCAAAAGCATTCTCAGCCGCTCTTTTTTGCTTTGATACTTAATCCAAAAGCAAGTGCCTAAAGTAGTAAAAAAACGAAGGGGGTTAATCCTTCCAGGCTGACCCGGCTTAAGTGGACATGCCAGGGAGAAATTGATAGGAGCAGGCTGGAGATCAACCCCACCCTTTGGTTCACAATAATTTTTCCTAGGGAATAGACGGCGATTACCCCTAATACTCCGTATATCACTGAGTTGAGTCTGGTTGAAAATTCCGACAGGCCAAAGACGGCGATTGGCAAGATGCTGGAATAAATGGCGACCGGATTTTTATACTCGCCGAAAGCCTTGAAAAATAAAGGTAGATGTTTCCCCCACTCGTCTTGGCCATTTTTTAAGATAGAATAAGCGTTATATCCAATCGAGGCCTCATCACAAAAAAAACCATTTGGGATAGCAGAGACTTTCCAAATTCTTAGTAAGAGTGACAAGAGAATGATGACGACCAGAATCAAATTCGGCTTTGACAGCCGGTTTAGTATTTTTAACCCAATGTGATGTTTAGATTGGTACTGTAGGCTGACTTCACGGGGCTCCATATTTAACAGGGCTTTTTTATAAAAGGGGATAATCCTTATTAATGGCAACAAGAGATCTTAATCTGCCTTCATTATGCTTAGTTTTTTACGGTTAGCTTTGGTATTTTTATCCCCTTCTTTTTGTTGGCTAAATAGCAGTTTAGCCCTTTTATTTTTGCCTTAAGGTGGTTTATGACAATGGGATCGTCGTCAAAAAAATAATCAAGTTTTAGTTTTTTAGTCATTTTTTCTTTAAAAAGATGAGGCTGAAGGTTTTTTTTGTTGATATAGGCGCTTTTGAGAAGATCTTCTAATTTATTTTTTTTAAACCAGACCTTTGTTTCATTACTCAGAAACCGGTACCTCCCGGAAATAATGTAAACAGCGGCCAAATTCTGATTAATAATTTTTTTGAGAGTTTCCAGATTTTTCCTGATCGGGGGCCGAAGCAGCCAATGATGGCTTTTTTTTCTGATTAAAATTTCCAAGGGCCATTTTGGGATTCGGTATTTTTTGCCATGGTTGTGGTGGGCTCTGAACAACCACTCGATCAGTTTTTTAGGGATGAAAAACGGCTTGTCAACAATTACTCCGTCAAGATCAATTCCGATTTTTACCTTTCCTTTTTTCATTATTGAAACTGCGAAATTTTTATTTTATAGTCAAACTCGACAGCCTTCCAAGACAAGCAACGCTTTTTCCATTATAATATTAGAAAACGTTTTAAGAAAGTTATTTCAAAACTTGGTTTCAAAGTCATGGTCATTCCGGGTTCAACGCGACGTCGGATCACTGTTGTGACCCGGGGTTCTTTCTGTCATTCCGGGCTCGACCCGGAATCTATATAGATTCTGAATTAAATTCAGAATGACAAGCTGGATTCTGAACACCCCAGTGATACGACGGGGTAAAAGTTCAAAAACGACAGAGAGAACTGGTTTTAAAATAGTTTTAAGAGGTATTTTCTTATGCTGGCAGATTTTTTTACTATTTTCTACTGGTGGCTGCTTCTTCTATTTTTAGGGCTGCTTTTTCTGCCTCTGGCTCTTTCTATTTTTAAGGATTTCTGGGACCGGGGCTGGATTTTTGCCAAAACAATAGCGATATTGGTATTCTCCTATTTAATATTTCTTTTGGCGACTCTTCATCTTTTGCCTTTTTTCAAAGAGACGGTAATTTTAGTCTTGCTGGTTTTTATCGCTCTCTTTATCCGCTGGTTTTCGCGAAAAGAGAATCGGGAGGGGTTTTTTGAAGAGTTGAAGAATAACTGGAAAGTTTTTCTTTTAGAGGAGGTTATTTTTTTCAGCGCTTTGTTTTTTTGGTCATTTATCCGTGGTTTCCAGCCTGACATTGAGGGTTTGGAGAAATTTATGGACTTTGGTTTTGTTAACTCAATTCTCCGTTCAGGCTGGTTTCCTCCCCGTGATATGTGGTTTGCCGGCGAGTCGATCAATTACTACTATTTTGGCCACCTTCAGGCGGCCGTTTTAACCAGTTTGTCCGGGATTGACTCTGCGATTACTTATAACCTGTTGATCGCCACTGTTTTTGCCTTTACTTTTAGCGCCGCCTTTTCTTTGACCTCGAACTTGGTTTTTTCTTCTGCTGAATTGAGGCCGAAGCTGAGAAACCTAATTTTGGCCGGGTTGATCTCGGCATTTTTAATCAGCTTGGGCGGCAATCTTCATAGCGCTATTTACGGTTTATTAAACAAAAGTGGAAATAGTTATTGGTATCCTGACGCGACCAGATTTATCGGTCATAATCCTAATAATCCCAACGACAAAACAATCCACGAATTTCCCATCTATTCTTTTGTCGTCGCCGACCTTCACGGTCATATGAATAATATCCCCACAGTCTTACTTTTCTTGGCCGTTTTGTTGGTTTATGCCAAAAAACTTTGGCAGATAGGCAAAGGCGAGAAGGAGGTTTGGGTTTTAAAAAAAGAGCTGGCTTCTTTAGCCTTTTTACTCGGGCTAATGTATATGACCAATTCTTGGGACTTTCCTATTTACGGAGTTATTTTCGGCCTGACTACTTTAGCAATTATTGCCTGGAAGTCTTTAAAAGAGAAAAACAATCTTAGTTTTATAAACCGGTTTCCGGGGATTTTGGTAAAGGTCTTTGCTAACGGATTGACCGTTTTATTTTTATCGATTTTGGTCGCTTTGCCTTTCGCGGTCAATTTTAATCCGATGGCAGATGGAATTGCCCGAGTTAACGCTCATTCTCTTTTTTGGCAGTTGCTGGTACTTTGGGGATTTTTTTGGTTTATTGCCCTTGGATTTGTCATCTTGGTTGTCTCGCGGCTGATTAAAAACAAAACGGAGCCGGAACCGGCGGACTGGCTTCTTTTTGTTTCGGTTCTTTGGGCGGCGGTTCTGATTCTGATCCCGGAAGTAATTTATGTTAAAGATATCTACATTGCCGAATACCACCGGGCCAACACCATGTTTAAGCTGGTTTATCAGTCTTTTATGATTTACTCGGTTTCGGCCGGCTATGTTTTCTTCAAAGTAAAGTCGGCTATTTCAAAAAAAATACCTCTACTCTGGTTTGGTTATTTCTTAGTCTTTTTAGCCGGATTTTCTGCCCACATGATTTACCCGTATTTTGCGATAAGAGGTTATTACGGCAGTTTAAAAGGTTACAAAGGTCTGGCAGGTTTGGGTTTTTTGGAAAGGCTTTATCCGGATAATTACAAGGCGCTTTCGTGGATCAAAAAGAATATCTCCGGCCAGCCGGTGATATTGGAAGCGGTAGGGGATAGTTATACTCACTATAATCAAGTTTCGGCTGTTTCCGGATTACCGACCATTGAGGGCTGGGTGGTCCATGAGTGGCTTTGGCGGGGAGGCTACGATCTTCCCGGGGCCAGAGTGACGGAGGTGGATCAGATTTATCAGGGCGAAGACGAGGCTTTAGCGGAGAGATTGCTTAGAGATTACCGAGTCGAGTATGTTTTTGTCGGCTCTTTGGAGAGGGAAAAGTATCCTGATTTAAAAACGGATAGGTTTGAACAGCTGGGAAAGGCGGTTTTTGTTTCCGGTGAAACTAAGATTTATCATTTGGACCGGTTGGATTGATCTCCTCTTTTTAGATCGCAAAGTCTCCAACAGTTCTTAAGAAGGAACTTTCTTACCGTTCGAGCCTGTCGAGAACTAACTCCGTCAACTCTTCTCGACTC
This sequence comes from uncultured Gammaproteobacteria bacterium, assembly GCA_964634805.1. Classification (GTDB taxonomy): domain Bacteria; phylum Patescibacteriota; class Microgenomatia; order UBA12405; family JAHJSD01; genus JAHJSD01. The sequence continues at coordinate 466 of CAZWLF010000042.1, read as the reverse complement.
CGCTGCGCTTCGCTCGAAGGATAAGATAACACCCCCGGGGTGAAATCTTCAGACACCCCGGGGGTGGTTTCCACCCAAAGGGTATAATGCAGACACCCCGGGGGTGGTTTCCACCCAAGCTCAGGATACCTCTTTACCGTTCGAGCCTGTCAAGAACCGAGTCAGACTCGGCCGGAGCCTCTTTACCGTTCGAGCCTGTCGAGAACTAACTCCGTCAACTCTTCTCGACTCCGCTGCGCTTCGCTCGAAGGATAAAATCGTATTTCAACACCCCCGGGGTGAAATCTTCAGACACCCCGGGGGTGGTTTCCACCCAAGCTCAGGGTATAATGCAGACACCCCGGGGGTGGTTTCCACCCAAGCTTAGGGTACCTCTTTATTGTTCGAGCCTGTCGAGAACTATCTTCTGAGAATTCTTCTCGACTCCGCTGCGTTTCGCTCGAAGGATAAGATTCAACACCCCCGG
>CAZWLF010000041.1:0-7745 GCA_964634805.1 uncultured Gammaproteobacteria bacterium | reverse complement strand
AGTAATTTCCCTATCTTCAGCCCGCCAGAGTCCGGTTGTTTGATACTCCCCCACCCCATCAACCGTGAAAATCGCCGCCCGATTAAAAGGAGAAGTGAAATAAGTCGCCGCCAGGTGAGAAAGATGGTGAGGAACGAAAAATATTTTACCCTTAAATCCGGTCGTTTTTCTAATAATCTTTTCTACTTTTATTTTATTGCCCAACCAGTCCGGGATCGCTTTAACAAAAGGGGGGAAAGAAAAAGGATAGGTTTCAATCAAGCTGTCTATGATTCGTTCAAACTTTAACAATGGTTTCTCATAATAGGCAATCGCATCCAAGTTCTCTGCCGAAAAGCCAAAGCTTTTAAAACAAAAGTCGATTGCTTTTTCAGGAAACTGATTATCGTGTTTAATTCTGGTAAAACGCTCTTCCTCAGCGGCGCAAACAATTTTGCTGTCTTTTATGATGGCGGCGGCGCTGTCGTGATAGAAAGAAGAAATTCCCAGTATTACCATTTCTTGACTAATATGAAGACAAATAACCGCTCTTTCCTACTAATGGTTTTTCTTTCTGCCAATAACTTTCAACCTTGCCAGTTTTAAAAGAAAAAAACCCTAAAAACCTCTTCATTAGAAAAGCAACGCCAATAACGATAAAATAAAAAATAAATAAAATTAAATAAATAAAAATCTCGTTGCCCCACTTAAATAGACCCTTGAGTCTCAATAACATAATTTAAATTAACGGATAAAGAAAGACGGGGACCGGAGAAACCTGACTGCTAATGATCAAAAGGGCAATGATCAATAAAAATAGTAAAATAAAAATAATCCAAGCTTTTTTGGATTTAAAGATTAAGATTAAAATTTGCCTCAAGGATTCAAACATCGCTGGTTAAGATAATAACCTAACTCTCAAAACCTAACAATAATGGAAATCAGGACGGAAATAGAATCTCGATTGAAACGGCTAAAGAGGAAAGATATAATAAGGCGGATCGTTGAAAACCAAGTGATCAGTTTGGGCCCGTAGCGCAGCTGGCTAGCGCGCCTCCATGGCATGGAGGAGGCCGAGGGTTCAAGTCCCTCCGGGTCCACACAAAAAGCTGGCAGGGCGGTCCGACGGACTGTCGGACAGGTCAGGGGTTCAAGTCCCCTCGGGTCCACACAAAAAGCTGGTATCATAGAGGATATGAAAATCAAAAAAGCCGTTATTGCCGCCGCCGGAGCGGGAACCAGATTTTTGCCGGTAGTCAAAGCTTATCCTAAAGAGCTGATTCCTATTTTAGACAAGCCCAACCTCCAATATTTGGTCGAAGAAATGATTGGCGCCGGAATAGAAGAAATTGCTATTGTCCACCGGCACGGCGACCCCTTAATCAAAAAATATTTTACCCCTGATCCAAAATTAGAAGAATTTCTTAAAAAAACCGGCAAAGAACACTATTTAGACAGTTTAAGAGCGATTTGGAAAAAAGTAAAAAAATTTAGATTTATCCCCCAACCCAATCGGCTCCCTTACGGCAACGCCGCTCCGGTTTTGGCGGCCAAAGGTTTCATTGCCAACGAGCCGTTTGTTTACGCTTACGGCGACGACTTAATCTTAGAGAAAAGTCCGGGTAAATTTCTTTCCAGCCTGATTGCCACTTTTCAAAAATACCAGCCCGAGGCTGTTGCCACGGCGGCGGAATTTCCTTGGCAGGATCTTAAACGTTACAGCAGTATTAAATTCAGCAGCGATAAAATTCCCAATCAGATCGTAGATCTCATTGAAAAACCGGCCACCAGAAAAGAGGCTTTTACCAATTTTAACGCGGGCATGCGTTTTATCGTTTCTCCAAAGGTTTTTTCGGTTTTGGCTAAACAGGAAATTTCCCGGGGTGAGCTCTGGTTTCCCGATACCATCCAGCAATTAGCTAAAACCGGACTGGTTATCGGTCAGCTGATCAAGGACGCCGAGTGGATGACTACCGGAGATCCTCTGCGCTGGCTGAAAGTGAATCTTAAAATCGCTTTTGAGGATAAAGAAATGAAAAAAGAGCTGAAAACTTTCCTCAAAAAATTAGGCTTAAAGACTAAATAAATATCTCTCTAAGAATGTCTCGAAGATACACGCAGAACTATATAAAAAACCCAAGCTGCGAAGGCGGAAGAGAAAGTTACTTACTTTCTTCCTCGGGTCCTTATCCCAACACCGCCTTGAATTCTACGTGATTTAACAGACTCCAAACCAAAATGCTGCCGGGTTCTCCCGGTTGCGTTTTCGAGCAATCGACCAACACATTGAACAACCAAATCATCACTTAAAGGTTCCTCTCTTTGTTGTTTCGACCTGTAAATAATTACCCCTCCCTCATCTGTCAATCTTACTCCAGAAACTCCAGGAAGCAGTCCCCTGTCAAATCTGCTGGACGCGTCGGAAACTCCTTCCACCAAGATACTTCTCTGCCCAGAAGGATCACGGAAAAGGCAAACAGCAGGTACTCCAGGACTGCCCCGGTATTGATCCCCGCGAGTAAACGGCCCAAACCCGCCCCCTCTTTGCATATCCTCGCCCACAATCTCGATCCGTCCCTCCCTAACATGTGCCGCCCTATCTACCTTCGAGGCGGTCAACAACAATTCAGTTGTCCTGCTAAACAAGGGTTCGTTTTTCCCAAAAGATTTAAAACGAACCAGCCCACTTGTTACTTGATCTGGAGTAGCTCTGGAAAGGCCAGCAGACCGGAAACCCTCTGCATTTCTGTCTCTAAAGTTTATGCCCATGATAGGGTAAATTATATCACAAATGAGGACAGCAATCAAAGAAGGCTTCTTAAAGAATATTTTTGGGCCTTTCTGGAAAGATATAAATTTAAACCTTGAAGATCAGCGTCTCTTTCTCCTCTGAAATAGATTTCGAGAGGAGACAGCCTCTCAGCGGGATAGTACAAAAGGTATAACCATCTTAATCGGGTCTTTAAGTATTAAAGCCACCATCTCTAAAACCTTGAGGATAAAGAAATGAAAAAAGAGCTGAAAACTTTCCTCAAAAAATTAGGCTGAATTCTTGCCCGCCCGCAAATCGTTTAGTATACTATCAATAAACCGTAGGTCTGTGGTGAAATGGTATCTCGGGAATTTCCAAAGCCTCATAGATTGAAAAGATATATTTATCGTACCAAACCATTGACAAATAAATGGTTTTATAATAATATCACACTATTATGACTAAAGTTCAACTCTCCCTCACCGACCAGGAAGCGGCCATTTTAAGCAATTATGGCTCTCAATTTGGCTATAATTTACCCAAAACTGTTCGTTTTGTAATCAGCAAAGCCTCTGAAAAGCTTTTAAGAGAGGGTGTCGTTCCCGTTTATGAAATGAGCAAAAAAACTGAGAAAAAAGGATTAGAAGCTTTAAAAAAACACAAGGCTGGCAAAACCATAGCAGTTCAGGATGCGAAAGAATTCTTTAGCGCGCTGTGATTTTTTACCTCACGGATTCGTTTCAAAAGAAGGTTAAGAAGCTTTGTAGAAAAGACCCGCAACTTAGACTGGAATTGTCAAAACAATTTGAGATTTTTCAAAGAGATCCCACCACCCTTCGTTAAAACTCCACAAGCTCAGAGGAAAACGGTCAACACAATATGCAATATGGATAAAAGGCGATCTTAGGGCATTGAGTATCAAAAACGAAGATACGTATGTCTTTTTTGATCTAGTAACCCATAACCAATATTGAAGCCCCGAAACCTACCGTATCCTTCCGGCGTTGCCCCTCAAAGTCCGAAAGACGAAGTGGGTAGCTCTTAGAGAAGGAGGAAAAAGCCTCGGATGCCAAGAGGACCGCTTTGAGGTTTTCACGAAAGCGGATTAAAAGACCGAGGTGGGGGTAATCGTCCGGATCCTTGTTAGAAAAACATCTGCATCTTTTCCTGTTCCTTCCAAAAGCAAAGGAGATGCTCAAAGAAGGGAAAGATACCTCAAAGCTGGCGGAAAGGCTAAAAATAGTTTAAAATTCCAAATTAGATTAGATTAGAGATTCTTTAAAAGCATAGGCCTGTGATGAAATGGTATCATGAGGGTCTCCAAAACCCTTCTTCCAGGTTCGAGCCCTGGCAGGCCTGCCGCAATTAGTTCGCTACGCTCGTAATTGTGGCCTGCAATGTATTATTTTTATATTCTTCGTAGTTTAAAAAACAGAAAACTTTATTTATCAAGGAATTAATTTAAATTTGGAGGAGGACAACCCCTTTAGACCTTTAGAAGAAATATTGGGTTCAGCAAAATTCAACACTGCTCAACTTAAAAAGATGTGATGGGTTTCCACGGATTTAAAGGAGTTTACCGGCCCCGTCCCTATTTACAGCCCCGTCCCCATTTATTTACTCAGATGTCTTTAACAATATATTTACTTTACTCTTTTGTTAAGCTATTATATTTTTAATGAAACAAAAAGGATCAAAGACTATTCTTGTTTTCGCCGGCCTTTTCGTAGCCGGCATTATATATTTTTACTTCACCAATAAACCGGTCACTCAAAACATTCTTCCGGAAGAGACCCTTCCGCCGACAAGCGACCAAGCTTCCCCGGCCACAACTGAGAACTTTCCCGGCAATCAACAACCGCCCGGGGTTCCTGACGGCTGGTTGACCTACCAAAGCGAGGATTATGGTTTTAGAATCTCCTATCCGTTTCAATATCAGGTTTTAATGGATCCGGAAAATCTTTCCGGTTGGCCCAATGCCGTTTTCTTGCTTTCCACCGGCGATCAATCATATGACATCGCCGTTGAGGTCTGGGATAACCAGTCGCAATATCAAGACAAGTACCCCAATCAAGAGATAGCCTTTAAAGCAATAAACAATAAATACGTTACCGCCGCTGACATCACCAATGAGGAAAAAAACGCAGAGATCATTTCGACTTTCGAAGCTCTTTAGTAAACCCTCTCCCTACCGAAGACTCCGGGTGATAAGATAAAAACTTGCCCGGTTTTTGTTAATCAAGGAGTTAATCTTGATCCTGAAGAGTTTAACCCCTTTAGGACATTGAAAGAAATTTTAGGAACGAATAAATACGTAATGGCGCAATACAAAGCAATATAAAAAGATGCCGCTACTTTTTACAAAGTTTATGGCAATACTTACTCCCGTCCCTCAATCTCCTAAATCCTTTTATCCAAAGCGGCCGTCAAAAAATCCTCTCGGTAAGCTTGATCACGAATAAAATATAGCAAATTGTATTTTTAAACAAGAACTGTAAAATAAAAATATATGGAACAACCATTTTCTCCAGAAGGTGCTGCCGGTGCCGGTAAAGATGAATTTGGTCGTCTCGAGAAACTGTCGGCGAAATTGAGAAAAGAAACATTGTTGGGTAAAGAAAAAGCAAAAATTCATGAACCGGAAAAAGGGCAAGCAATGGGTCTTAGAATAAAAAAAGGCCAGGGAACTGAAACTATGCTTGTGATTCAAGTTGTTGGAGAGGAAGCGTTTTTATTCAATCCTGCAACTGCCAAACCCGGAGAACCTGTTGGTGCTGTTCTTGTTAAAAGTTCCGCAAAGGGTGGAAGGGCTATGATTCTCTCTGCAGATCTTGATTCTGAAACAGCAACTGCGTTAGGATTAACGAATTTTCCGTGGGGAGATAAAGAAATAATGATTGGTTTAACCGGAAATCAACAAAGTGGTTTTGATTTTGAAATGAATGCTCAAGGATTTGCGAGTGGTGAACATCCAAGAGTAAAACCAGAATCAAAATTAGCACGTGACCGAACTTTGATAACTACAGAATTTGGCAAAAAACCTATTTTTGAACCTTCACTATCCGGTCTGCAATTAAGAAATAATCCGCTATTGGCACTTCCCGATGTTAGCAGTCCAAATTCCGGAGCCGCTCAAACCCCAACCAGACATCTGGAGAAAGGTACGTCAACCCAGCTTTTTTATTGCGAGACAATCGTTGCAGGACAAACACGGACAGTGACACAAAAATTTCCAGTTGACTTTAAACAGCAGTTATCTGCGCTAAGACAAGAGAGAAGAAGCCAGCAGGGATATGAGCCAAAACTTTTTTTGCAACATGTTCCTAATGAGCAAACATTTTTAAAATTAATCACCCAACCAAAAATTCAAGTTGGCCCACATAAAATTAGGCGGGATGCATTGTTAAACTTCGTTGCTGAAGGCCGCGGGAGATTAACAAAATTTTCTGCTTTTTCCAAAGACGCAGCCGGTCAAGAATCAAGAATGGTTTTTTTACCGGTTCTTACCACAGCCGGAGATGTGGTAATTTTAAAACTTGATTTAAATAGTTACGGAAGAGTTAAAGACACGCTTTCAACCATTCCAAACAGGAAAGAAAACAGATTGGCCGTGCCTCAAGATTTCCAACTTAAAGCAAAAGAGGAAAGAAACCCGAGATACGTTGCACCAACCACCAACGAGGTTGCAGCCAGTGCTGAATTTATGTATTTTCAAGAAGCAAGCGGTAAGTTCCGTCTTCAGGGTCGAGAATTTTCTGCCCAAGTTGCTTCCACAAACGGCGAAAGGAAAATTGATGAAGATTTAACCTATTGCGTTTCTGTTATCCTTCCTGACGGCAAGGAAATTATTTTGTTTGGGGTTAATGATGGAATGGGCGGACACGATGCGGGAGATAAGGCTTCGGTAAATGCGCTTTCCGCTTCATATAACTGGTTAACTTCACTCAGCAAAAATCTACAAGGTATTCAAGAGTATATTAGATTAAGAAACGAAGCAAAACAAAGAAATGTTCCCACCGAACAAGTTTTGCTTGAACATGCGGTAAAAGTTGAAAACGAAGTGGTGTATTCGTGGGATCAAGCAACGGGAGCAAACGCCGGAACCACGCGAACCGGCGGAATAATTTCCGGCGACTGGCTGTCTGTGGCAAATGCTGGTGATTCAAGGACTTATTTACGGTCACCAGGTTCAGTTTTCAGAAAAGCCACCACCGATCATTCTTTGGCTGCATCGCTTGCCGCCAGCGGACAAATTAGGCCTGATGAAATATTAACTCACCCTCAAAGAAATCAAATCTATCGAAGCGTTGGAGACAAGCCGGAGTTACTGGTTGATGTGGAAACTCATTATTTTCCGCCCGGTTCAAGTGTGTTTTTTTGTTGCGACGGATTTTGGGAGGGTGGAATTGGAGACATAGATGGTTCGCGCTTAACTCAACTTGCTGATTCTGTTCCGGAAAATGAAATAGTTTCACGTTTAACTCATCTTGCCGCAAATTCCGAAACTTGCGATGATAATGTTTCGGCAGGCATGATTACACGGCTTAAATAATTTTTATTTTTTCTCAAAAACTTGAATTTCACCACAGGTATCTCTCCAAGATTTTGATCTTCCAAGAGATAGAACTCGTCGTGTTTTAAACAATTGCAACCCTTTTCTTTTTGTTTCAAAATAGGGAAACCGCATTGGTTCGTCCACTACAAGTTGCCCGGGAAAACAAGTTAAATCAACTTGCTGAGTTGTGGGGTCTTTTTCATAAAACGAAAGGCCAAGATCAGAATCTTTTGCCACAAAATATCCTGTCGTTTTTTCGTCTTGGTGCAAATTGCTAACAACAATTTCCCCTTCGCCGTATTTCCCAATGATATATGCGCGCTCATGTGGACTTTTCCATGAACAATTGCGCATGATCCAACCGGCAGCGTGCGAAAGTCAATATATTGCCTTTGTTCAAAAACTAGGGTAATTGTCAATATTTAGCACCAAAATTGGTGTAGATTTGTTTCAGCAACC
>CAZWLF010000040.1:0-7754 GCA_964634805.1 uncultured Gammaproteobacteria bacterium | reverse complement strand
AACTCGCGGCTTATTTTTACTAATCCCGCATTGGCAGTTTCTTGTTTTTCAAGTCCGGGGTGGTTCTGAATTTCTAGATAATAATCTTTCCCGAACAATTCGCGATAATCAGCCGCTCTTTGCTTGGCTGTTTGGTAATTGCCCTCAAGTATTCGTTGGGCAATTTCTCCTTCGACGCAAGCGCTGGTGCAAATCAGGTCTTGATGATATTTTTGCAGTATTTCCCAGTCAACTCTTGGTTTGTAGTAGAAACCCTCAAGATGGCCAATACTGACTATTTTCATCAGGTTCTGGTAACCCTGGTGGTTTTTAGCCAGAAGTATTAAATGATAATTTAGCCTGTTTTCGTTAGTTTTATCTTTTCTGCTTCCGGGGCTGAGGTAGATCTCACAGCCGATAATTGGTTTTAAACCCTCTTTTTTACAGGCCTTATAGAATTCGATGGCGCCATACATTGCTCCGTGGTCGGTAATAGCCAAAGAGTTCATTGCCATTTCTTTGGTTTTGCTTACCAATGATTTTATCTTTGGTAAACCGTCCAAAAGAGAATACTCACTGTGGACATGGAGGTGAACAAAGTTGGACGCTCTCATTAGTTTTACTTTAACTCTTCCAAAAGGATTTTTCTTACCAGGTTTGGGTCAGCTTTTCCTTGGCTCTTTTTCTGGACTTGGCCGATTAGAAAGCCGGCTACCTGTGTTTTTCCCTGGCGGTAGTCGGAGGCGGCTTTTGGGTTTTCCGAGATTGCCTCTCTGACTAAAGCAGTGACTTTATTTGTTGACAAGTCGAACCTATTTTTCTGCTCAATAATCGCTTCTATCAGTTCTTTGGGCTTGGTTTTTGAGGCGATTTTTTTGTTAACAATCCAGCCGGCCAGTTCTTGGGGTGGGATTTTACTTGCCGCAAGTCTTTGACTTTCTAAAAACAAGCGGACAGTCTTTTTACGACGGGCGATCAGTTTAGCCCATTGCCATTTCACGCCAAGTTTCATGAGTTTATCTTCTGCCTGCCAGGGAGTTTCACTGATATTTTCACTGAGTTCTGAGATTTGCTTAGAGCTGAACTTAAAGGGTGGAATATCGGGTTCCGGAAAGTAGCGGTAGTCTTTGGCGGCTTCTTTACCTCTTTGCAGAAAAGTGACTCCCTTTTTTGAGTCAAACCCTCGGGTTTCCTGTTTAGGTAAAAGTCCGGATTCAAGAATTTTAGTCTGCCGGGAGATTTCGTAGTCGATAGCTCTTTCTACAAATCTAAAGGAGTTAAGATTTTTAATTTCTACCCGGTACTTTGGTAATTGATAATTGCCGGATTGGTCGGTTTCGGCGACCGAAATATTGGCTTCCAGGCGCATTGACCCTTTTTCCATATCGCAGTCGGAAAAGCCGAGCCAGCGGATTGTCTGTTGAACTCTCTTGAGATACTCTTTTGCCTCGTCGCTTGAGTGCATTTCCGGTTTGCTGACAATTTCCACCAAAGGGACACCGCTTCTGTTGTAGTCTAGAAGAGTGGCTGTTTGAGTGTGCAGAGATTTGCCGGTATCTTCCTCAAGGTGAATATCGCTAATTCCGATTCTTCTTGATTTTCCCTGTTCTAAGACGGGCAGATAACCGTTTATTCCGATTGGGGCAAAATGCTGACTGATTTGATAACCTTTGGGTAAATCCGGATAGAAGTAATTTTTGCGGTCAAACCAAAAAATCCGATTAATTTTACAGTTCAAAATTAAGGCGATAGTAATTGTTTCTTCGATTGCTTTTATATTTGGCACCGGAAGCGCTCCCGGCAAGCCTAAGCAAACCGGGCAAATGTTGATATTCGGTCTTTGTCCAAAATGTTTGTTCAAACAAGAGCAGAACATTTTAGACTTGGTCTTTAGTTCGACATGGACTTCAATGCCGATTATTGGTAGATAAGACGATTTCATTGCCTTTTTGGGAAACGTAAACTCCTAATGAAAGGACAGTAATAGCGATAATAGTTAAGAAGGTTTTTATTCCCAGGACTTCGGACAGGGCGGTTGAGATAAAGACCGAGGGGATTGAAACAAGAGTGGTGAAGAAGGTTAAGGTGCTGAAAGTGTGACCCCTCAGATCTTTTGGAGTGACTTCCTGAATAAAAGACTGAACCGGAGCGTTGATGATCGAGATGGAAACCCCGGTTAAAACTGCCAGCAGGATGTTCAAGAGCCTTCTGCTGACAAGGTTGACCGGGTTAACGAAGATGAGAAGCAGAAAGTTGACCCCTAACATCAGAAGACCTCGTCCGATCCAGCGCCACTTCCTGGTTTTGTCTTGATATTTTCCTAAAATAATTGTTCCTGAAATCAGCCCGATCGCTAGCGGTAAAATAACCACCAGACCGGCATCGTAGACAGAGGTGCCTAAAATATTCTTGGAAAAGTCCGGTAAAAGAACGATTGTGGCGGCCAAGAGAACCTTAAACGAGATCATTAACAAAAAGCTGTAGAGGATTAACACATTTTGGCTTAAGAACTGATAGCCGGTTCTTATTTTATCAATCAATTTTTCTACCTCTTCGCTTAAGGAGATAGTAATCTGATCTTGGTCTTTTTCTTCCGGTAAAGTCGAGGCGACGAAGCTGGCCGCTAATGGCATTGAGGCAACTAAACTGATCGCCACCGGAAGCGAGACTATTTTTAACAAAACACCGGCTAAAACTGAAGAAAATATCAGTGAAGCGTGGTCGGTAAAAAACAAAAGATTGTTTGCTATCGACAAATTAGCTTTTTCAACTACGCCGGGAATTTTGGCCATTTCGGCGGGGTCATTAACAGCGCCGATTGCGGCGTAAAGGAACAGAAGCGGGTAAGCTAAGTAAGGTTTATTAATTGAGAAACTGATGGCAAAACCGTAAATAATAAACCAGTGGAGAAAATTAGTCAGTATTAAAATCCTTTGTTTATTCCAAAGGTCAACCAATGAACCGATAAAGGGGCTTAAAAGTAGTGTGGGGATGGTAAAAGAAATCCAGAGCATTCCTGAGGCGATGTTAGAAGTGGTAACTTCGAAAGTTTTACCGATAACCAGAAAGATTAAGGTGTATCCGGAGAGTTGTGAGAAAGCGTGGGCGGTCCAGAGTTTTTTGAAACTCTGATTCTTGATTATCGTTGGACCAAAAATTCCTTGCTTTTTGGTTGCGGCCGAATCAGCTTCGGCTTTAAGTATTTTTACCTCGGTGACTTCAGATTCGCCTCGGTGAGGTCCTATTTGTTTTTCAGTTTTCATATTCTCTGAAAGTTCCTGACTCTCGCTGGTATTGGTAGCCGAAATTAAGAATCTTGGCTTCTTCAAAATGAGGACCGATGATCTGGAATCCTATTGGCAGTCCCCTTTTACTGAAGCCGCAAGGCAGGGCCAGGGAAGGTACTCCGGCCAAGTTTACTGGTACTGTAAAAGTATCGGCCAAATACATTTGCAAAGGGTCGTTTGCTTTTTCTCCGATTTTAAAGGGCGGGGTCGGAGAAACCGGGGCGATGATCACGTCAACGGTTTTAAACGCCTTTTCAAAATCTTTCTTGATCAAGGTTCTGATTTTAGTGGCTTTAAGGTAGTAAGCGTCATAATAGCCGGCAGATAAGGCAAAAGTTCCCAACATAATCCTCCTTTTGGCTTCATAGCCAAACTTTCTCCTGCTTTTGCCGTACCTGATTCCGTCAAACCTGGAAAGGTTGGAACTGGTTTCGCTGGGAGCGATTAAATAATAAACGGCAATGGCATATTTGGTCATCGGCAAAGAAATTTTAACTATTTTAGCCCCCATTTTTTGGAACTTGTCGATTGCCTGTTTTACTTTTTCGGCAACTTCTGCGTCTAAACCTTTGACGAAGTATTCTTTAGGAACCCCGACTTTTAGTCCTTTGATGTTCTTGTTCAGCTGTTGGCTGTATTTCGGAACAGGCCGATTGCTGCTGGTAGCGTCTAACCGGTCTTTTCCGGCGATTGCTTCTAGAACTAAAGCGCAATCTTCGACAGTTCTGGCCATAGGGCCGACAGTATCTAAAGAAGAGGCGTAGGCAATCGCTCCATAGCGGGAAACCAAGCCATAGGTTGCCTTAAGGCCGACGACCGAACAAAAAGAAGCCGGCAGTCTGATAGAACCGCCGGTATCTTCGCCAATATCAAAGACGGCCATATCTTTAGCCAGGCAAGCTCCGGAGCCGCCGCTGGAGCCTCCGGGAACATAATTACGATTCCATGGGTTTTTAGTAATCATCAGGTCGGAGTTTTCAGTTGAAACACCGTGACCCCAAGCATCGCAGTTGGTTTTGCCGATCAGAACAGCGCCAGCCTGTTTTAGTTTCCAATAAACGGTGGCGTCGTATTGCGAAACGTAGTCTTTAAGGATTGCCGAGCCGGCGGTGGTTTTGATTCCTTTGGTCATGTAAACGTCTTTTATCGAAAAAGGAATGCCGAAAAGCGGTGCGTCTTTTTTAGTTTTGTCTATTTCGGGTTTTTCGACCACAGTGATAAAAGCGTTTAGGTTGGGGTTAAACTTCTTCACTCTGGATAAGAAGACTTTATAAACCTCTTCCGGGGAAATCTCTCCGGACTTAATTAACTTTTTGATTTGATTAATAGAGAGACGCCAAAGGTCCATTGTTTTAGGATTGCCACTTTACCTTTTTGGTAACAAAATAATTGCCTTGACTGGCAATCTTTTTAATCTTAAGGTTTTTTAAAGATTTTAAAACCTGATCCGGGGTAATCCCGTCTTCAAAAAAAACGTTGTTTATCTCTATTGTCCGGTTAGTTGATTCTACTGAAGAAACGTCAACCCTTTCCAACTGTCTGATAAAGTTTAAAACCTCACCCAACTGGTTTTGATACTTTTTAATTTTTTTGCCGGATATTCTTAGTTTTGATAGGGCTGATAGGGCGGTAATGTCGAAAAATGATGATTTTTTCTTTTTCACTTCAAGGTTCATTATACATTAACGGCCCGACTTCCTGCAGACGTAAAACGGACAGCAAAATTGCCCGGAACGACTTTTCCCTGCCAAATCACGATCCTGGATCGGAATATTCAAGGCGAAGCGCAATGGTTAAATGGTTCTCTTGGCTCAAATACAAAAGTCTTCTCTTGGTATAATTAGTTTATGCAAATTCCTCTGGCAGACCGGATCAGGCCTAAAAAATTGTCTGAATTTATCGGCCAGGAACATCTTTTAGGAGAGAGCAAGCCGCTTCGTTTAGCGATAGAGACGAAACAGCTGTTTTCAATGATCTTTTGGGGTCCTCCGGGCTGCGGCAAAACCACTCTTGCCAGAGTAATCGCCCACGAAACCGGGGCAAAATTTGTCTTTCTTTCGGCTGTTTCTGCCGGTAAAGCGGATGTAAAAAAGGTGGTTGAATCGGCTAAAAGACAGAGGGTTGGTTTGTTTGAAGGAGAAACAGAGTCGGGCAATACGATTCTTTTTTTGGACGAAATCCACCGCTTTAATAAAGCACAGCAGGATTACCTTCTCCCTTATGTAGAAGACGGTACTTTAACTTTAATCGGAGCGACTACTGAAAACCCTTCTTTTGAAGTAATCGGACCGCTGCTTTCCCGTTGCCGGGTTTTTGTTCTTAACCCCCTTTCTGTTGTCGAAATGGAAGCGGTAATCAAGAGAGTTTTAAAAACGATCTGGCCTAAAAAAGGAGGGCTTTCTTTAAAAAAGGAAGCTAAGGAATGGTTGGTCAATCTCTCTGCCGGCGACGCTCGCCAAACAATTACTTTAATAGAAAACGCTTTTCAGTTATATAAAAATCTTTCTCTTGAGTCTCTTAAAGAAACCCTGCAGTCAAAATATCTGCGTTTTGACAAAAAGGGAGAGGAACATTACAACACAATTAGCTCATTTATTAAGAGTATGAGAGCGTCAGATGTTAACGCGGCGCTTTATTATTTGGCTCGAATGGTAGACGCCGGCGAAGACCCGCTCTTTATTGCCAGAAGGATGGTGGTGTTTGCTTCAGAAGACATAGGAATGGCTCTTCCGACCGCCTTAGTGGTCGCCAACGAGATATTCAGGGCTTGTGAGACTATTGGTTACCCTGAATGCGCCATCAATTTAGCCCACGGCGTAGTTTACTTGGCTAAAGCTCCAAAAGACAGAAGCGCTTACAATGGATTGCGGGCGGCCCAAAAGGATGTTGGCCAATACGGTAATTTACCGATACCATTGGATTTAAGAAACGCACCCACTAAACTAATGGAGGATTTAGGGTATGGAAAAGGCTACGAAAAATATCCGGACAAGGAGAAAAACTTATTACCTGATAAACTCAAGGGAAGGAAATATTATCTTCCAAAAGGGGGAAAATAAAAGACCAAAAAGATAAGAAATCCTTCTTTAAGCTAAAAAAACAACTTCTAAAGTGTAGGCTTTGTGAGAAAGAGTTTGGCTTTGATCCCCACCCCATCTTTTGGGGAAATCAAGATGCCAGAATCGTTCATATCAGCCAAGCTCCCTCCTGGAATGTCCACCAGACTCAACGCCCCTTTAATGATAAAAGTGGCGAAAGGCTAAGAAAAAGATGGTATCAGGTTAAAGACAAGGAGTTTTATAATCCAAGTCTCTTTTATATTACTGCCATTGCTCATTGTTATCCGGGAAAGAATAAATCTGGTGGCGACAAGAAGCCTCCAAAAGTTTGTGCTGAAAAATGGTTAAAAAGAGAATTAAAACTGCTAAGGCCAAAACTTTTTCTGGTTTTAGGCAGCCACGCTGCCAGCTTCTTTTTTCCGAAAAGGCAACTTTCGGAATTGGCTTTTAAAAACTTAGAAATCAATAACACTCTTTGCTTTGTTTTGCCTCATCCTTCGCCACAGAACATCAAATGGTTCAAAGACCATCCAGATTTTGAAAAAGAAAGATTACCATCAATCAGAAAAGCCATCAGAAAAATAATAGGTTAAGCCGAACAATTTCCCAAAAAACCAATAAAATAAGCCAAAACGCAAGTAAAACTGAAATTAAACTAACGGAAAAAGAAATCTCCGAGTGCAAAATGACCAAGGGCAAAATCCAAAAGGCCATTAAGGCATTCTAAAGCTTTGACTTAATTCGGGACAAGGCAGGTTTTGAAAAGAAGAAGGATTTAATTTAATTAGAAATATCATTAAAGAAATAAAAGCAACAAATTGGTCTTATTATATCAGTGAAAATAAAAGTTGTTATAATTTTTTTCCTCCTTTATTCGGCGAGCAGCCTTTTGTTATTATTGTTTTATGAAAATCCTTATTAGCTCTTGCCTCTTAGGCATAAATACTCAATGGGATGAGGATTGTAAAAGGATAGATGAACTAGTAAGGCTGGTGAAGTCGGGAAAAGCTATTTTTATGTGTCCTGAACAGTTGGGCGGACTTCCTACGCCCAGAGAACCTTCCGAAATTGAGCCGGGAAAAACAGCAAAAGATGTAATAAATGAAAAGGGAAGGGTTTTAAGCAAACAAGGAAATGATGTAACAAAGCAATTCTTAATGGGAGCGAAACGGGTCTTATGGTTCTGTCAGGAAATGGGTATTGAGGTGGCAATTCTTAAAGAAAAAAGCCCATCCTGCGGTTCACAAAAAACCTACGACGGAACATTTATAGGAACAAAGATAATAGGAAAAGGAGTAACTGCAGAGCTTCTTTCTCAAAATGGAATAAAAGTCTATGATGAAGAGAATTTCCCCAATGTTTTTTGTTGGCAATACACCCCGGGAACTCATTACAAAACTCCTGCCAAAAGTTGAAATTAGCTTGAATC
>CAZWLF010000039.1:0-7810 GCA_964634805.1 uncultured Gammaproteobacteria bacterium | reverse complement strand
TTTTACTTCCTCTGCGGGTTTACACCCGCAGTTTCAAGTAAGGAGGGTATGAAAAAACAATTTTTGAGAAAAAGATCTTTGAAAATGGCCAATGTTTAATGAACAATTGAGTAAACTGAGTAAATAAAGATAAGCCGTGGTGGTGGAATTGGCAGACACGCAGCTCTCAAAAAGCTGTCCTCTTTACGAGGATGTGGGTTCAACTCCCACCCACGGCACATTTTTTAAGAGGAAATAGGCAACCGCTCCTAACAAGCGATAAAATATGGTTGAAGAACAAGTTGATAATCGGGAAACTAAAACGTCCGCTCCCAATATAAGCTATATTGGAAAGTTCGACACCCCAGAAACGCCATTTACCATTCACGTAGAGCCAATTCCTCTCACAGGACTTTTATTAGAATTAGGCATGGATGAAAATGAAGTTTCAAAATTGAATGTTCAGATGGCCGCTTCCGATATTCCATTAAGTGAAGGTGTTGAGCACCCATTAAGTAAAATTGAAACGAAAATAGTAGGACCATTTATGGAAAGGGTAGCTGGAGACACAGCTGGCCTTACAGACACAAGAACAGTAGCTGGCAAACGAACTCTTACTGTTTTTGTTGGGAGAATTTTTAAGACTGTTTATTCAGATGCAGGATCAACAATAGACGAGTATTTTAAGCAGCCATCCCCAAAGAAATCAGAAAGAGTCCAGGAATTATTTACTTCTAAAAGGGTTCAACAATATCTAGAAAAAGCACCAGAAGATAGGGCAAAAGAATTTCTTTTATACTTATCTAGAATTGCGGCTAAAAGATCTATGCTTGATTGTCTTGCGCACGAACTACAACACGCTAAAAATCTTGGGTTTCCGTCTAAGCGTAAAGAATTTCTGAATACTGCAGTTGTGAAATATGGCTCACCCATAGTTATACCTCAAATTGTTTCTGCTATTGCACTGGCTTTAGCCCCAAGACCATCCTTAAGAACTCACTACCAAATAATCGGATTAATGATTGGTGCTATTCCAGGAACTTTAAAACAGGCATGTGATCATTTGGAGCAAGCAAGACTGGAGAGCAGAGCGGATAAGATAGGGACCGAGTACTCCACACCCCCAAAACTTCAAAGATACTTAACAATTTTTGACCTTAAGGTTAACAAAGAAATACTTTTAAGAGAATACAAGCCACACAACTAGCTGATAATAAATGCCGAAAAGAAAAAAAACCCACACATCAAGGTCAAGGCAAGTAAGAGCTACCAAGCCAGCTTCAGAAAACAGATCGGTACGAAACTAAAAGAAGGCAAAAGGAGAACAGAAGGAGGATCGAGACGGCGAGGGACGAAAAGCAGGGTCCCTCAGCTGCCCATGATATCAGTCAAGCTCCGGCAACAAGAGATAATATTCCCTTACAGAGAACTTGTTTCAAAACCTTATCTAAACGTCATTCCGGGCTCGACCCGGAATCTGCCCAGATCCTGAATCAAGTTCAGGATGACGACAATAGGTAGTTTTGAAACTGGTTCAGAGTATGGGACACCACAGATCAAATCGTTTGGGGCAACGAGTTTTCCGGTTGTGTACCAACCAATTTACAAAGAATTTCTGCAAAAGAAGTGGCAAAGCAAGGGCTTGTCCCTCCTGAAAAACCTACTTGCTCATTCCAAAAAAACTAATCCTCTTAGGATTAAAGAAGATTTCAAAATTACCTACCGGGCCATTCCGGTGTTTAGAAATTTCACAAGTTACTGTTTCCCGATTGTCTTCATCTTCCCGATACAAAAAGATTACCACGTCAGCATCTTGTTCGATCGAACCGGACTCCCTAAGGTCAGCCAGCCTGGGTCTAGAGGCCCCTCGCGCTTCCACCGCCCTGGAAAGCTGTGATAAAGCTAAAACAGGTACTTTCAGCTCCCGGGCTAAATTTTTCAAACCCTGGGAAATTTCAGAAACCTCCTGAACCCGGTTGTCCCAATGGCGATGGGATTGCATTAGCTGAAGATAATCAACCACCACCAGCCTCAAACCCTGTTCCATCTGCAAACGCCTGGCCTTGGTTCTTATTTCCAAAATTGATAAAGCCGGGGTATCATCAATAAATAAAGGAGCTTCCGCTAAAATGCCCATCGCCTCAGACAACCGGGAAAGGTCCTCATCATTAAGTCTGCCTGTTTTCATCTTCCAGGCATCAATGTCCGCCTGACGGATTAAAAGCCTGTCTACCAGCTCTTCTCGGCTCATTTCCAAAGAAAAAAAACAGATGGGAAGCTTTTCCTCAACAGCGATGTTTCGAGCCACGTTTAAAGCAAAGGCGGTTTTACCCACCCCGGGTCTGGCGGCAAAGATAACTAAATTACTGTCCTGAAACCCGGCCAGGGAATCATCCAAATCCTTAAAACCACTGGCGATTCCTCTTAAACCAGCCGGTCTTTTTTGTAACTCATCCAAACGATCAAAGCTTTCGGCTAAAGCTTCCCTTAAAGATGAGGGAACACTTTTCAAATGTTTCTGACTTAAAGAAAATATTTCCTGTTCCGCCCGGTCCATCGCCTCTTGAGAACTTAAACCCTCGTCAAAAGCGACTTCGTTTATTAGCGCCGAGGCGGCTGCTAATTCCCTTTTAACATAAAGGTCGCGCACAATCTGGGCATAGGAAGTGACGTGGGCCGAAGTGGGAACCGAATTAGTCAGCTTTGAAAGATAAGCTTTTCCGCCAATCTTAGTCAAGCTTTTTTTCTTCTTCAACTTCTCGGCGACAGTAACCAAATCAACCGGGACCCTCTCCTCATAGAGTTCCAGAGCCGACTCAAAGATTAAAGAATGATTACGGTCATAAAAACAGACCGGCTTTAAAATATCAGCCACCTCAACAATGGCGTCCTTATCGATCAAAATCGCCCCCAAAACAGAAGTTTCCGCTTCTTCCGAATGGGCGGGAATCTTAATTTTCGAAACGGTTGATTCGGCCATAAAGCAAGAAAAAGATTCTTAAAAAACGCGGACCGGCAAAGAAGGGCAGGCCGTGATTACCTTTCTTTCAACAATACTACCGTTGTCTCCTCCGGTAAATCGCTTTTGTCAATTTTCAATTCTTCCTGAGGTTTTAAGTCCTCCCGATCCATCGCATCTAAAAACGTTTTTTTCCAGGATGAATCTTTAACCGAAGGGGATACTCCGGGAATAACAATCAAAGGAGAAATTCTTTTAATCAATTCTACAGCATTTTTAATCTCCGCGGGACTTTCTTTCAAAGTCAGAAATAGAAAATCAAGCTGTTCAAGTTTAGCCGTCTTTTTTTCGTCAGGAACCTTCCAGTCGCCGGAAATAAAACAAAAACGCCAGCTGCCGATTCTAATTAACCAATAACCACCGCTTCCTCCCCAAACCTCAACCCCGCCAATTTCATACTCCCCCGGACTACTGATGACAAACGGCTTTTGCCTATTTTTAGCAACTAATTTTTGACTATCCTGCTCCGCTTCCCCGCCGGGCAATAAAAAAACATCAGATTTAGTGGCTGCTTCAGGAAGGCCCAAAAATATCTCCGACCGCTTTTCTCTAACCCGGAAGCGATTACCGCCGTAATATTTTATCTCGATCATCTTTAGACTATCTTAACACCGAGATAAACAC
Source organism: uncultured Gammaproteobacteria bacterium (assembly GCA_964634805.1). Taxonomy (GTDB): domain Bacteria; phylum Patescibacteriota; class Microgenomatia; order UBA12405; family JAHJSD01; genus JAHJSD01. The sequence goes on along the minus strand of CAZWLF010000039.1, from coordinate 4,188 downwards.
TAAACAAGTTCACCTAAGACCGTCAAGACCCTGTCGGATAAGTCTTCTTGGTCCCCAAGATAACGGTTTAACCGTTTAATAATTTACCAATTATCTATTTTTACTATGAACCAGTTTCAAAACTACCTATTGTCGTCATCCTAAACTTTTACTCTGAATTCACCCCCGGGGTGAAAATCCGCCTAACACCCCGGGGGTGGACTACCCCGTCGTATCACTGGGGGTGATTCAGAATCTGCATTGTCATCCTGAACTTTTACCCCGTCGTATCACTGGGGTGTTCAGGATCCATATAGATTCCGGGTCACAACAGTCATCCGACGTTGCGTGGCGACAGTCATCCGACGTCGTATCACGACAGCCATGCGGCATCGTATTAAGCCCGGAATGACGTTTAGATAAGGTTTTGAAACAAGTTCTATCCAAATATTACAAACTATAACTCTTTATTTTTTAAATAGATCAATTATTCTTCCTTGACATCAGCACTAAAGTTTCTATAAAATTAAGATAACTCAGTTTTAAGAAAACATAAAAACTGTCATTCCTTTTCTTAATGAAAAAAGAGATTTTAATCGCCGCCGCAATTGGTATCCTACTGGGGTTTGTCGTAACAGGAATTTTTTGGTTTAAAAAAGAGGGCAAGCTTAGGTTTAATCTTTCTTTCTCGCCAAAAAACGAGGAGGCTTCTGCCCCGGCCGAAGAGCCCTCTCCTACTCCGCTCCAAGAAGAGAAGGAAAAAGAAAAAGAAATTAACTTGGAAATTCTGGAGCCGGAAAACGAGCTGGTTACCAACGAAAGCAGTCTAACCATAAAGGGCGAAACCATTCCGGAGGCAACCTTAATTGTTGCTTGGGAAGAAGGAGAAGATATCCTAATTGCTGATAAAAACGGATTGTTTGAAACCAAAATAGAACTGACAGGGGGAGAAAATTTAATCGAGATTTCCGCCTTCGACGATGACGGTCACAACACTTCCGAAGTACTAACCATTACTTATTCAACCGCAGCGTTCTAAAATTCCTGTTGATGTTCAAAAAAATCTCGATCGCCGTTATTGTCGCCATCGCCGTTTTTATCAGCCGACGGTCCTTTGTTTTAGCTTCTGAGGAAGACTCCACCGGTTCGGCAATCACCCAAGAAAAACAAGAGGAAATTATAGAGGAAGTCCAGAAAAAAATCAAAGAAAAACTAGACGCCATTTTGGTAAGCCGAAACAAAAAAGGCTGGGTAGGAGCAATTACCGAAAAAGGGGAGTTGAGCTTTGAGATTGAAAACAGCGGCCAGAAACGGACTGTCATTTTTGCTAGCGATGTTGTCATTGTTGACCAAAACAGAAAAATAGTAGATTTCGAAGGCTTGGAAGCCGGAGACAGAGTTATTGCCATGGGTTACGAGCAAGTCGATGGCACTCTGGAAGCCAAAAGAGTTGTTTCCGTTCCCGAACCGGAAAAGAAAAAAACCAAAATTGTTTTCGGAACGATTACCGATAAATCAGAAGAGAATGAAATTATCTCGGTCAGCGGAGCAGAGGAAAAAGGGTATGAATTAGTCCTGAATGCAAAAACAGTGATCCGGGAAAAGGCTAACCTTAAAAATACCAAGTTAAAATATGAAGATATTAAACCCGATCAAAAGATTATTGCCATTGCCACTCCTGCCAAAAGCAACGGATCTACTTTTGATGCCAATCGGATTTTAATAATTTCTGAAATTGCCGCCGAAGAATCTTCCCAAGAAGCCGCCGCCAATGATTGAACCGGATACCGACTTGTGCTAAAGTAGATAGAATCAAAATAGATGGCTAAACCTAACAAAGGACAAGAAGAGCTTTCCCACGCGTTTTTCCTACTTAAGAAAGAGACTGAAATCGCAAAGCTGATTAGAGACATCCTCACTCTTGGCGAAATAAAGGAATTGGCAAAAAGGTTAAAAGTGGCCCAATTGCTCTCCCAAAGGAAACTAAATTACAAAGAAATCGCCAAGCTGGTTAAAACGTCAACCACAACCGTCACCAGGGTTGCCCGCTGGCTCAAACACGGTGAAGGAGGATACAGGATTGTGATAAAAAGGTTGGGAAAGACAAAGTAATTCCTAATTAACCTAATTTTTAATTGATCTAAACAAATTCCAAATTCTAAGCCACAAATTCCCCGCTCACCTTTGGAACTTAGCCATTATTTAGCATTTAGAAATTAGAAATTTTACCCATTACCTTCTTGACAACTAACAAACTTGTTGTATTATCAGACTAACATGACGCTGACAAGGGCAAATATCAGCTCTCACCATTCGCTAACTAAAAGGTTGGCGGATTTTTAGTGCTTAAATAAAATTAAAAGTTTTGTACCCCGCCAACCGGCGGGGATTTTTTATGGATTTTTACAGAAATTAAAATAACAGTTTTCAACATAACTGTACCGACCGGTACAGTTATGTTGAAAAATAAAAACATTTGGTGGCTGTAGCTTAACCGGTTAAAGCGCTTGCCTGTGAAGCAAGAGATCGCAGGTTCGAATCCCGTCAGCCACCCCAATTAATATTTCAAGGAAAAGTTAATGTCCAAAATAAAAAACAGCATGAGAAAAGAAGGCAATATTACTATCGATAGCTTAATCCCGAAAAGGCGACCAGCGGTCAAGCCGATGTTTCTGTGGCCGGAACAAGAAGTTGGACGAACAGTCGAGGAAACAATTACAAACTCGGCTTACGCCGAAGCTTGGGGAAAAATACAACAACTGAACGGCGAGGCTGGAATTTCTCCTTCCGTTGTAGTTGAAAATTTAAAGAGTAGGGCTGAAACCTGGAACGTCACATTACTCTTGGACCATACTTACGTCTGGCAACAGAATCTTCTCTGGAAGAGTTCGGCCAGACAATAGACAAGAAACTAGAAAAATGCTTGGACAAAACCAACGGTGAGGGCTGGCTTTTTTCAAACTTAAGTTTCGAGATCAAAAGAGCCTCTCGAAGAGTTAAAAAAGCCGAAGAGGAAAAACAGAAAATAAGAGAGCAGGTTTTGTCAGCAAGAATCAAAAGACTCAAACAAACTCCTGACCAAGAATACGGAGATCTTTTCAACAGGATAGTTTGCCAAAAACTTGACCAGCTTCAGGAACAAGCGACTCCCCTGCCCCAACCAGGCCTCGCTTATGCCCAAACGGTCGTTGAAAAAGAAATTGAGCAAGAGATAGAAGACGGCGATTTGGTTTTGTTTCTCGCTCAAAAGGAAGAAGAGAGAAAACAAAAACGATTTGAAAGAAATAAAGAAGAAGGTAGCAGGCTTTTCGGAGACTCGGAATCAGTTTTTAAATACGCTTCCATACTATTTGAGATTGAGCAACGACAAGTTGAAACCATCTGGAACCCAAAAGTTCTCAGAGAAATAATCGCAAGAGGATTAAGAGGATCGGCCGTCAAACTGATTTCGGTAATATGTTGTCTTAACCAATATAATGGCCAAGGCGGATGCTCCATTAATCCGGATGTTTACACTTACCAAAAAGATCGAAGTGCCTACCCTATTCCCCTAATTGTTGACGAGCTCATTGCTGTCAGAAGATTCTTTGAGTTTTATGGAATCAGTACTAGTTTAAGTATATACGTACCGGACACAGAGTATACCGAAGTAGAAAAATTCGGACCGATAAACTCAGAAATTTCCCAACAAGTATCTTGCTACACTAAAAATCTCCAAGAGTTCGTTTCTCAAAAAGACGGTTCGGGAAAAACAATTGTCGAACCCATTTCCACTCTAATGGTTAATAACCCAAACTACCAAAAAACAAAATCTAAAGTCTTAGATAAAGTTTCTAAGTGGAAGGATCCGGATTTTACCAGAAGATGGTACCAAAGGTTCGAACAGTATAATGAAGGAATGTGCCAAAGGATCGGTAAGAGAAAAATTTACCCTCCCCAAGAAACAAGAACCAAAGCTTTAGAAATAACCAGAAGAAGATGGGCGGTAAACGCTGCTGAAGGAGCGGTTTTTTCAACGCTCGGCCCTAACACAATTATTATCAGTAGTGAAACCAGGGAGAGAGACACCATCTATGCTGTCGACGAAACAACTAACGGAAACTTTCCACCGGTTTTATATATTCTTAGAGCCTCGGAAATCTGGAACAGAAAATTACTAAAAGACAGCCGGTTGGAAGGAGAGAAATGATATAATGATAAACAGAAAAA
>CAZWLF010000038.1:0-7912 GCA_964634805.1 uncultured Gammaproteobacteria bacterium | reverse complement strand
GATTCCTCTTTCTGCCGGAGGCAGAAATTCGGAATGACAAACGGTTAAATCCTAAATTCAAGGTGATACTATCTTTTAGCCCACTCGACGATTGCCGCCGAATTTGGCGGAAGAATCAGTGATCTGGTCACACTGTCTTCGTTAATATTCTCATTAACCGAGCTTTCTTTGCCCATAAAGTAACTGGTTTTTACCTGATATTTACCGGGAGCAAAGTTTTTTAAGGTGATTGGCACGGACTCATAGTTCTTTTCTTTGGGATCATAGTTAACTGCCAAAATTTTTATATTAGCTCCGTCCTTAACCGCGATTGCTGAGACCCAGGTTCCTTCACCGTCAAGAGGGAGACGGGGCAGTCCGTCGATCTGGTTTAAGAACTGGTAAGCGAAATAACGAGGCTTTTTGATTGCTCCTTTGCTTTCGTGAGTGAGTAATCCCCAGCGTCCCCAGTATTGTTTCCCGGCCGGGTCTGGGCCGTCTTTTATTTCGAAAGTAAAAATCCGGTGTACCTTGCCGATTAAAGCGATTGTTGCCGAGAGTGAATGAACTGCCCCGATCTGTTGGTCGTACCAGGGCGAGTTTTCCGAATCCGGGCCGGATTCGGTGATGATTCTTTCGATGGAGAAAAACTCGGGATAATCGGTTAAGATCCGATTGAGTTTTTCAAAATCTTGGCTATAGTCGGGAATGTTTTCGGTGTAGCGATGCCAGGAGACAAAATCGATTCTAAGGTTGTTTTGATGACAAAAGGAAAGCAGGGCCTTGATCCAGTTGGGGTAAAAGCCGGTGGTGGCCGGACCGCCGATTTTAAAACTGTTGACATTGGTCAAACTTTGGGCGGCAGTTAAGGTTTGCTGGTAGAGGTTAAGATAATTCTTTTCCTTGTGGTAATGCCAGTTGCCGAACAGGTCGGGCTCGTTCCAAACTTCATAATAAACTCCGTCTAAATTGAAACCGCCCCTGCCGCTGTATCGAGAGACGGTGGCGGCAACTAAGCGGCGCCATTGAGACCAATCTTTTGGTTCGGAAGTAACATTGCCGTCTTTTGACAAGCTTGGTGGCGTATAGGAAAGTGAAAGCATTGGTTTAGCTCCGGTTTGGAGAATACTGTTGACCACATTGTCCAGTTGGGAAAAATCATATTGGTCTCCGTTTACTTTGACATGATGATCGAAGAGGTGATCGATTCTGATTAGCTGCGGTTTTAGCTCAGCAATTTCACTTATCACCGGAGCAAACATATCTTTGGCTTCTTCTCCTCCTTGGGAAAAGTTCTGCCATAGATCGGCTTTAATCGCACTTCCGGGTCGGGCGGTGTCGATAATAATATTGGCTGGTTTGCCGGCGGCCGCCTTGCGCCACTCCCGGATTTTCGGCAGACTCCAGACGGTAATTGGCAGGACAACAGTCAAACCTAAAAGAATGGCGATACTTTTGACAGTCAGTTTCTTTTTCATCTTTCCCTTTTTAAATATAGCCAAGTTTAGCTGGGTTGACAAGCAGATGGGTTGCTCAGATCAGATAGGGGGATCCTTTGTCATCGTCCGCCATCTGCCCTCGCCGGTTGGCAGATGGCGGGTTCCTCAGAATGGCGGGGTAAGGCGGATTGGTATCCCTAACTTCGGAACGATGAACAATCGCGAATTGTTTATCCGAAGAGAGCCCTTTTAAGTAGAGATGGTGTTTTTGCCGGATAAGAACCTTATTCAGCAAAAAGGGGTAAGTGTTTATAGATCCCGGTGTCAATTTAAAGGTGCCGATCGTCCCCTTTAGTGTTATTAGTCAAGATGATCTTTTACCCCCGGAGTGTTGGGTAGATCTCACCCTGGGGGTGGGTTGACCGATTTCACCCCGGGGGTGCTGGCAGAAGGGGAAGTGAGTCTATTTTTTACCGATAAACCGTCTTTGATTGATCCGGAAATTCCCTGGAATCGCCATTTGCCATAACGGCCGATTTGGATAATGCCGTTTTTTTTCAAAATCCTAAGCGCCCTTTTTTCCCAATTCGAACCGGGTCTTGAATAGGTGTAGGCGACGTCAATCCAATTGAAATCGACCACCTCCGGTTTTCCGGTTATAAATTGCCAGTCTCTTAATTCCTTAATCAGACAGCGGCAGAATTTTTTAATTTCGGCAGAATCGGGTTTTTTCCCTCCCAAATAAGATTTCTCCACATAAATACTGGTTTTATTTTCCGAAGATCCGGGAGCGAAGGATTTTTCCACATTGTTATAAAAACCGATCCTATGAAAGCCGTATTTGCTTTTGGGAAGATAAAGCCAATGTTCGGAGGGGCATTTTTTACCCTTTTTAGCGCCAATGTTTACCACGGCAACGGAAACATAGGCAGGGGGCGGCTGGTGAAGATTAATCTTAGTCATCTGAACCATTTTATTTAGAGGCAGGGTGGAAATTATTTTTTGGTATTTTATTTTTTTTCCGTCGGCAAAGAGGATTTCTTTTTTTTCCAGATTTATTTCGACGACCTTTTTATGATAAGAGATCCGGCATTTTTCAGCCATTTTTTTAATTAGCTGGGACAACCCGTTTTTAGGATAGAAGAATGTGTTGTTATATCCGGATTTTTTGTTTTGAATGGCGGGATTTTTGAATTTGTCCTGCGGAGCGGTTTTGGTATAAAGCCCGGCAGTATAGGCCTTGTTAAAGGGAAAGAAAAATAACCGGCAGAGGGTTTTACCAAAATTTATTTCTAACCACTGGGAAAAGGTTTTAACCGGAGGGTAAGCCTGCCGGTGGTTTTGAGCCAGTTCGTTTTTAATTTTTTCAGCGGTTTTTGAAGGCAGGCGGGAGAGATGGTTTTGGATTGGGTAGGGGATATAAAGATTTTTTTTGACCAGCCAAACGGCTGATTTTTTTTGATATTTTTTCAAGGGAGAGAGTTTCTTAATAAATTTCAGGATTGTCTGGTCATCGCCGAAAATCCAGTGGCCCCCGCCGACCTCAAAACGGTAACCTTTTTTGGTGTAGGAACGGCAAATGCCGCCGGGATAAGAATTGGCTTCATAGACCGGAGCGCCGGTTTTAATCCCGGCGGCCAAACCGGTTACTCCTGCCCCTAAAATGACTATTCTTTGGGAGTTTGCTTTCTTGGCCATAAAAATACAGTACTGCTATAATACAATGTTGATAAATTAAAGCCAACTTTGCTGTTTTTCACATGGTGAAAAACGCAGAATCAAGACTGATTGCCGTTGACGGGCAAGAAACTGTTCAAGGCAGAAAGGTTGGGTGCAATGTCTAAATCAATATCATTAGAATCTCTGAGGAAACCAGATTTAAAACTACGTCCGGAGACCGGCCAATCCTCTGAGATGGTAGACTTTCGGGAAAGAGAAGGGCAGTTAGACTATCTTTTGTCAGAAATTACCGGGGGAAGGACGGGTAACACTACTGGTTTACCTAATTTATCAGAAAGATTAGTCCATTTTCTCGCCAGTGATCCGCTTTCCGATCAACAGGCAGGAAGCGTGGCTAGATATTTAGAGTCGGAGAAAAGAAACCCAAATACACGCTTGAGTCTTAAAGAAAGGAAGAAGTTGGTGGTTGGTGACTGGAATGAGATAAATCGGATTTTAAGTGTCAATGAGGGGAGAGGTGATCTTTGGAGGAACGCCAAGAGGGGAATGGTAGAAAATTGGGAAGAGGTAAGGGTTTACCGGACAATGAGGTTGGGTCGTAGAGAAAAGGCGGCTGTCGCTCGGAAGGGTCTTTTCCCTGCAGGGGTTTACAGATATGGTTCTTTGGGGGGTTTGCTTCAGGATATGATTAGCACTCTGGTTCCTGCTAAATCGTCTATGCCACCAAATGAAGACACCCTTCGTTATGTTTTAGAGCGATCTTTAGTATGTAAAGCAAACGTTTTGTTAGAAACATGGTCAGAAACTGGAGAATTTGGTATCAGCGAACAATATCGTTTAGGTATAAGCACCACCTCCGAACAGAATTTCAAGAGAGGAGCAGTCCGTCGTTTTGGACCTCGTGTTTTGGAGATCACCGTACCGCAAGTTAAACTAATCAGCAGAGCTTCCCAGCCTGATTCAGTAATTTCCTATGAGGATGAAAGGACTATCCTTTATTATATTCCGCCCAAAGCAGTTAAATTTCTCTGATAATTTCTTCGGAAAGTCGCTTTTTATTGTATAATCTTGAAAAGGTTATGAGTAAAAGAATTAATAAAGTAGTGGTTGTTTTATCTCATCTTCCCTGGGACTTTCCCTGCGACTATATCAAACAGACCAGTTTAGAGTTGGCCAAAAAGTCAAGGGTAATTGTTTTCAGTCCGCTTAACTTTCCCACTTTAAAACAAGTGTTGTTTGATCGGGGAATAAGGGAGAATTTTTTACTTCAGTTTAAAGAAAAAAAAGTTTGCAGTTTTCCTTCTTTAGCCTACATTCCTTTTCGCCGGATCGATTTTGTAAGAAAACTTAACTTAAATTTAAACCTGCTGTTTTTCAGATTTTTTTACCGATTAAAATTTGGCAATATAAGTCCTGTTTTTTGGGCGTTTTCTTATCAATTATCGGAAATAGCAAACTTCTTTTCCTGGGGCAGGACTTTAGTTTACGATCGGGTCGATCAAATCGCTTCCCTGGATGCCGAAGAGGATAAAATCGCCCGACGGCAGGACCGGGTTTTGTTAAAAGCGGCCGATTTTGTTTTTACCAATTCGCCTTACGGGCTGGATTATATTAAAAAATTTAATAGAAACTCGTTTTTGGTTCCCTGCGGCTGTAATGTTGATCTTTTTTTAGGAAAAAGACCCAAGACCCCCAAAGAGCTGGCGGCGATTAAGAGTCCTAAAATCGGATTAGTTGGCAGTATCGACCACCGGGTTAATTTTAAAATCCTTTATTCGCTGGCAAAAAAAAGAAAGGATTGGAATTTTGTTTTTGTGGGCAAGCCGTTCAGCGATCAGTTTGCCCAGTTTGAGGCGGTTCGTTTAAAAGAGAAAGTTGCCAAATTTAAAAGCTTCGCTAATGTTTTTTTCTTAGGTCAAAAACCGAAAGAAAGGATGCCGGAGTTTATTGGCGCTTTTGATGTTTGTTTGATTCCTTATGATGCCTCCCAGGAGTTTGTCAAAGGTTGTAACCCAATGAAACTTTATGAATATTTAGCGATGGGCAAACCGGTGGTTTCCTGCCCGATAGAAGCGGTTAAGGTCTACTCTCCGACGGTGGCGATTGCCGACAGTACCGCTGATTTTGAAAAGGCGATCGAAGGTTTTCTCAAACAAGCTGATGATCAGGAAACAAAGGAACGGCGGATAAAAATTGCCCGGGATAACAGTTGGGAGGAAAAGATTGGAATGATGTGGGATAAATTGGATAATTGATAACCCCGTTTTTATTTCAAGATAGCAAAGACCCCGGTTGTAAGATCAAGGGTTTTTTTATAACCCTGTCAATAACGGTTTTTTTGTTGCCCCCGTATTTGTAATATAATTATTTGATAGATGAGTGAAAAAAAGCTCCTCCCTCGGGTTTTGTATATTTCTTTGGGTCGTCAGTATAGAAAGGCAGACGAAGCCTTTTCTGTGACCGCTCCGCTTAGAAAAAAGGTTTTTAAAAAAATAGGTTTAAAACCGGAAACCCTTTGTTTTGTTAGCGGGAGAGGTAATTTTATCCCCGCCTTTTTAAAAGCATTGAAGCTGATCAGGGAAAAAAAAATAACTATTCTTTATATTACGGTGAGCGGAGGCTCCATCTTGGAGAAGTTTTCCCTTTTGAAATTATTTTATCCTAAATTGTTTTTAATTTGGGAGATACACGGTCAGGTGGAAGAATTTCTTTGGATAGATAAAAGTTTAAGGATGAAACTGGCAGTTGCCAGAAGAAATTTAAAAAGGAGATTGTTGGCTATGATGGTTGACGGTAGCATTTGTCTTGACCGACAACTCAAAAACTATGCCGGAAATCGGTTGAAAATCCGTAAAAACTTGGTCATTCCGAGCTTTCTTGACGATCGTCTTATCACAAAAGTTCTGGAATCCCGAATTCCAGCCGACGTTATTTCTAAGTTGCTTTTAGATGAGGATGTTTTTAAAGTTTTTTGGGGGGGCGGGGCAGGTTTTCCCTGGCAGGCAATTGACCTAATTGAAAAGGTGGCTAAAAAGATTTATCTAATTGATAAGGAAGTGGCCTTTTTTATTATTGGTTCTAACAAATGGCATTCCTTTAGTTTTTTTAAAAATATTTTACTTATAGACTCTCTTCCTCAACCTGTCTTTTGGCGTTTTTTAAAAATGTCTGATGTCTGCTTAGCCTTATATCATCAAAAAAGAGATAAGGTTAATAGTATCCCGCCCTTTCATTTCTCGCCGCTTAAGCTGATAGAATACATGGCTTTGGCCAAACCGGTGATTGCCACTAAATTAGGTCAGATTAAGCAATTAGTTAAAGACGCTGAAACAGGGTTTTTGACAGACAATTCCGTTGACGATATTGTCGATAAAATTCTTTTATTAAAATCAAATCCTGCTTTCGCCGTCGGGATGGGTAAGAGGGCACGCGCGGAGATTCTGAAAAAGAATAGTCTTAAACAGGCGGTTTTGAAGTATGAGGTTGTTTTTAAAAATTTTGGGCTTTTGTAATAATAGCTTTTATGAAACTCTCTGTAATTGTTTGCACTAGGAATCGTCCTGACAAGGTTAGCCAATGTTTGAAATCGGTCTTAGATAGTAATTTTTCTGATTTTGAGATCATTGTTGTTGATCAAAGCAAAAAACTGACGATCAAAGTAAAGAGCGAGAGAGTAAATCGTTTTAGAATGGCCCAGACTGGTCTGAGTAAAAGCAGAAATTTTGGTCTCAAAAAGGCGGAAGGAGAGATAGTCGCTTTTACCGATGACGATTGTATTGTTGATCGAAACTGGTTAAGACGAATTGCGGACTCTTTTGAAACAGAGGAGGAAGTTTCGGCAGTCTTTGGTAAAGTTCTGCCTTATCAGCCGGAGAAACACAAGAAACAAATCTGTCCTTGCGTTTTTTTGCGGGAGCGAAAGAGAATTATTGATGCTCCCTGTCTTCATTGGCAGAAGATTGGTTTTGGCAATAATATGGCCTTCAAGAAAGAAGTCTTTAGAAAATTTGGTGGTTTTAAGGAGTGGTTGGGGATCGGGTCGGTAGGCAGAAGTGCTGAAGACGCCGAGTTTACTTTAAGATTGCTCCTAAACGGAAAGAAAATTTTGTTTAATCCTAAGGTAAAGGTTTATCATAACCGCTGGCTGACCAAGGAGGAATTCAAAAAACAGAATTTGTCTTATTGTTGTGGGGAGATGGCCTGTTATGGTTATTTAGCTTTCAAGGGCTTGAAGTTGGGCAGGAAAGTGGTCAGGAAGAATTTTACCGATTCTTATTGGAAACTAAGAAAAGCGGCCAAAAAAACTTTGTTTTTGAAAAAAAGGGGCCTCCGATTGTTAACCGAGGGTTTGAAAGAGCTGTGTTTTCGCTTTCGGGGCCTGCTGGTTGCTTTTTGGTTTTCAAAGGATGAGTCTTTTATTCTTCGAGCAGGGTCGAGAAGAATTCTCAGAAGATAGTTCTCGACAGGCTCGAACGGTAAGGAAGTCCTCGGTCGAATCCGACTCGGTTCTCGACAGGCTCGAACGGTAACTTTTTATCCTTCGAGCGGAGTCGAGAAGGATTTATCCAAAGATAGTTCTCGACAGGCTCGAACAGTAAGGAAGTCCTCGGCCGAGTCTGATTCGGTTCTCGACAGGCCTTTGGTCCTGAGGCTTTGTCGAAGGACTCGAACAGTAACATCTTTATTCTTCGAGCAGGGTCGAGAAGAATTCTCAGAAGACAGTTCTCGACAGGCCTTTGGTCCTGAGGCTTTGTCGAAGGGCTTACGCGTTACTCTTCTAATAGATTAGCTTTCCTATAGTATTTAGTCTTTGC
>CAZWLF010000037.1:0-7928 GCA_964634805.1 uncultured Gammaproteobacteria bacterium | reverse complement strand
GGTAAAAGCTGAAGAACAAGAAATTCAGATACTAAATACTAAGTTTTCGATTCTTAATACTTAATTCTTGATTCTTAATTCTTAATGCTTGATGCCAACTACCCCCAGGGTGTTGGGCAGATTTTCACCCTGGGGATGAATTGCCTCGCCTCTTTACTGTTCGAGCCTGTCGAGAACCAGCCCCACCAACTCTTCTCGACTCCGCTGCGCTTCGCTCGAAGAATAAAAAGCTTTACTGTTCGAGCCTGTCGAGAACCATCTTTGGATAAATCCTTCTCGACAACGCTCACAGTCAACACCCCGGGGGTATTGCCAAAATATGCAACATTTACAAGGATGACAAAGAATAGGTAGTTTTGAAACTGGTTCTCTAAGAGTCTTGACAAGAAATCCCGATAGCAGGGAAGCCTTAAGAAGGTATCGGGGCAGGTGACTTTAAGCCAGCATCCTTGGCCTGCCGATGGTTTCAACCACCGCTTTGACCACTTCTTCCGGAGCGCTGACAATCCGGTAAACCCGGATCTCCTGATCGCGAAGGCGCATATTTTTACCAAAAGCCTCCATAATCTCGTGCCACCAGGAACCGAAAAGGATCAGCGGCTTATGCTTGCTAAAAAAAAGCCGGGCCAAACCCCAAGCCATGCCAAATTCGGAAATTGTCCCAGTGCCGCCGTTGAAAAATACCAAAGCGTCGCCTAATTCAATCAGCTTCATCGTCCGTTCAAAGTAGTTCGGAGCGACTATTTCCTGATCAACCAAATTTTCCGGATCTCGACCTTCAAAGTTAGTCATTCCTTCGGGGTTAAAACTGACCCCAATCGTTTTGCCGCCAACGCTCCTGGCCCCCTCAGTGGCCGCCTTCATTACTCCCGGCCCGGCGCCGTCAACAATGACAAAACCTTCTTTGGCCAAAAGAGCCGCTGTTTGGTAAGCGTTCTTATAATCCTCGTCTTCCGCCGCCGCCTCGGAAAAACCAAAAAAAGTGATTCTTTTTGTTTGCTCCATATTTTAAATTTTACCAGCTTAGCTGTTAAAATAAAATTATGAAAAGGCTGTTTTGGCTGACAGCGGTAGTAATTGTCTTTTTAATTTCGATAAACGTTTATCTTTTGCTAAAAATTGAAAAAGGGGGACAGGAAGCGGCTTTAAAAATCAAGCCGATTCCGGGTAATCAGGAAACGGCCGAGTCGGTTCCAGAGTTAAACCGGAACCAAGAAAAAGAAACCGCAAAAATCGTTATCGCCGCGGTTGGCGATCTTGGTTTGGGCCGCGAAGTTGGCTGGCAGATTAAAACCCGGCAGGATCCGAATTTTCCCTTTTTAAAAACCGCCGAAATTTTGAAAGAAGCTGATTTGGCTGTCGCCAATCTTGAAAGTCCGCTGGTTAAAAACTGTCCCTCCGCCAGAACCGGGATGAAATTCTGCGCCAGCCCTGAGCTTGTCGAAGGGCTTGTTTTTGCCGGAATTGATTTGGTTAACCTAGCCAACAACCACACCGACGACTACGGCCGGGAAGGTTTTGAACAAACCTTAGAGGCTCTGAACGACCGCCGGATCGGTTATTTCGGATCCGGAACAATCGGCCAACGGGATGTTGATGGACGAAGAATCACCTTTTTAGGCTTTGATGATACAGTGCGTCCGGTCGGGGAAGAAGAGGCTGCCGGTCAAATTGAAAAGAGTAAAAAAGAGTCGGATTTAGTAATCGTCAGTTTCCATTGGGGAATTGAATATCAAAAAATGCCGACCCAGAGACAAAAGGATCTGGCCCACCTGGCAATAGACCAGGGCGCCGATTTAGTGATCGGCCACCACCCCCATGCGCTTCAGCCAATTGAACATTATCAAGGAAAACCAATCCTCTACTCTTTGGGCAACTTTATCTTTGATCAGATGTGGAGCCGGGATACCAGAACCGGGGTAATCGCCCTGATCACCTTTAAAAAAAACCACGAAACAAAAATAGATCTCCTGCCTACCCTGATTCAAGACTTTTGCCAGCCGGAACTAATTCCCGAACCGGAAAAATCCATCATAATTTCCCAATTGAATAATTGAAGCCCCGAGACCTAACAGCCCTCGGATTTTCGCGAAGGCGGATTAAAAATAATTCCTGATAAATTTCATGAACCGCAAGAGGAAGTGGTTTGAGTCTGACGAAGTTAAAGTTGAACATAAAGACTTTTTGGTAACTCAGGTTTATTGTTGGCTTTTTAGCAAAGATAAAAAAGTTGCTTTAGTTTCTAAAAGGGATAAAAAATGGCAATTTCCCGGCGGTCATCCAAAGGCCGGAGAAACAAGTATTAAAACCCTAAAAAGAGAAATCAAAGAAGAGACATCTTTTGATATAAGCGGATTTAAGCCCCCTCCCAAGATGTTTGGCTATTATTTAGTCCAAGAAATAGATGGCAATAAGGTAATAAGAGAGTATTTGCAACTAAGGTTTTCTCTTTTTATCAAGATGGGTTCTGACCAGCTTAATTTAAACCCAAATGAAAATGTTTTAGATGAAGAAGTTGATAAAATTATTTTTGCTTCATGGTTTGGATTAGATGAAGCAAGAGATAAAATCAGTTGGTTAACGGAATCGGCAGAATTGAAAAGCTTTCTTAAATCAGTTTATTAATATTTTTAATAATCGGTTCAATCCCGTCCGGATTTTTTTGATATTTTGCTTGGTAATATTTAGCAGCACCCAACCGAAGATGGATACCAAAAAGCTATCTATAATAACTAATAGTCAAAAATTAATCAGACTATTGGTCGTCTTGACAATCTTTTTGCTATCTTTAAAATTACCAACAGATACTGATCTTGGCTGGCACTTAAGATACGGTCAGCGCATTTTTGAGACTGCTTCCGTTTTTAGAAAAAACGAAATCGGCTTTTTTCTCCCCGAATACCAGTGGGTCCACTCTTATTCGCTCCATCAATTGATTACTTTCGCCGTCTACAAACATTTAGGATTCGAAGGATTAGCTTTCTTGGGAGCGGCAATTATTTCCCTAATTGCCTGGATTATTCTCTCTTCTTTTCCTAAAAAAACACTTCTACCTATCCTTGGGGCAATTTTAACTCTCTTTTTAAGCTTGCCGGTAACCAGCTTGGGCTACAGAAGCCAAATACTGAGTATTCTGGGTTTTACTACTCTTCTTTACCTCTTGTCGAAACCTTTTAGCAAAAGAGTTTTGTTTTTAATTCCGGTTATCTTTTTGTTTTGGGCCAATCTCCATGGCGGTTTTATTTTTGGCTTCGTCCTTCTTGGTTTCCACTTTTTAGAAAAGGTTATCCAAAAGAAAAACAAAGAAGCGATCGAGCTGGCAATCGCTTCAACCGCCGCTTTTTTAACTACCTTGATTAACCCGTTTGGTTTTAAAATTTATCCGGAAGATTACCGCCACTCCTGGTACCCGTTGAACAAATTGATTGCCGAATGGACCCCGCCGAACAGTCTCTACATTCTAATCATCCTTTTAATCGCCTCTTTAATAATTATCAAATTACTCAGTTCAAAGATTAATGTTTTTCTTAAAAAAAAGGGTGTCATCAGCCTTGGCTTAAGCTGGCTGTTTTTCACCTATCTCTCTTTTAAAGCCAAAAGGCATCTGCCTTTTTTCGCCCTTAGTTCGGTCTATCTGCTGACTAAGCTATTTCCGGAAAAAACCGGGTCGGCAAGACTGATCGGGAAGATAGCTGCTCCTTTAACCGGCTTAATTTCCTTAATAATAATCATTTCGCACTTGATCCATCCTCCGAACCTGAAAAACTATTGGCAGCAAATCGCCTCCAAAGAAAGCTGGCCTTTGCCGGAAAAAGCGATCGAATTCCTTAAAGGAAAGGAAGAACTCTGCCCAAATTTATTTAATACCTATGAGTGGGGAGGTTATCTATCTTGGCATTTGCCGAAAGTTAAAACCTTTGTCGACGGCAGAATGCCGGTCTGGCCGACTCCTGAAGACAAAAGTCCTTATACTATCTATTTGGAAATAGTCCAAGCTCAGCAGGGTTTCAGCCAAAGACTAATAGACTACGGAGCAGATTGTTTGTTCATCTCCAAAGGCACTTTCTTAGATTTGGAACTTAAAAATAACCCGGTTTACCCATGGAAAATTATCTACCAGGACGACCGGGCCACGATTTACCAAAAAGTTTAGATCTCCCTGATGCGGCCTCGAACCGATGCCAGAGCGGCATGACCCCAAAGTTATAAAGATATTATCGAATTATTATGGGGAAATTATAAGGCTTTGATGTTAGTCTTTAATAGGTAGGAAGTGTTTTTATTCCTTGCCGATCGACCGGGGATATTGACTTGTTATAGGGAAAGAGGGTTAACCGCTAAATCAGGGTTTTTTCTATCTATTGATACCGCCGAAGAAATTATTCAGAAACAAAAGCGGCCATCTCAACCAAGCGGCAGGAGTAACCGAATTCGTTGTCATACCAAGCGGAAACCTTGACCATATCCTCAGAAAGAACCTCGGTCATCGCCAGGTCCACAATCGCCGAAGCGGAATTGCCAATAATATCAGAAGAAACCAACGGTTCATAAGAAACTTTTAGTATTTCTACCAGCTCTTCCGAGGCCGCTTTTTCAAAAAGCTGATTGATCTGATCCTTGGTTACTTTTTTCCTCAATTTAAAAACAAATTCGGAATACGAACCGCAAACAACAGGAACCCTAATGGCGCTGGCGGCAAACCTGCCTTTAACTTCAGGATAGGCGGCGACAACCGCTTGAGCCGCGCCGGTGCCGGTAGGAACAATATTGATCGCCGCCGATCTGGCCCTCCTTAAATCTTTGTGGGAACCATCAACGATATTTTGTGTCGAAGTGTAGGCGTGGATAGTGGTCATAATACACTCTTCAAAACCAAAGCTCTGATCAACCAGCTTAACTATCGGAGCAACGCAATTAGTAGTGCAAGAGCCATTGCTGATCAAATTTTCACCCTTAAATCGGTCCTGGTTAACCCCGAAGATAAAAACCGGTATTGAGGGGTCTTTTGACGGAGCAGAGATAATCACCCTCTTAGCGCCGCCGCGGAAATGACCCTCGGCCGACCGGTCCTCAAAAACACCGGTGCATTCCAAAACTAAATCAACGCCATATCTTGACCAGGGAATTTTTTTAGGATCTCTTTCGCCCAAAATCGGAATCGGCGTCCCGCCGACAACAATCCTGCCGATTTCACCGGCTTTTTCCGGGCCAATAGTCTCAATTTTCGCCGGGAAATGGCCATAAACAGAATCGTATTTCAAAAGATGGGCCCACTCGGCCGCTTCCATCAAGCCGGAGGTGTTAATCGCCGCCAGATCAACATCTCTTAAATTTCTCTGCCACCAGGCCCGAAGAGAAATTCTGCCGATCCGGCCGAAACCATTGATGGCTATCTTTACTTTTTCCTTTTTTGTCATACTAAGTCTTAGATTAATACCAAGTTCGCTCCCCTGTCAATCTGCACCGACTGCACTTCTCTACCCCAAGTCCAACTACAGAAATCTAACCGGCAAAATAAAGGATCAGGCTTTCTTTTTCTTTGACTTGGCTCCGGTTTTTTCTTTCGTTTCAGCGCGGCAGACTTTCTTCCTTATTAGGCCGATAGCCGCCACCAAAGCCAAAATCGCCCCTAAAATCCCAACTACTTTTCCTTTCTTGGTCTCATGTTTCTTTTTCAAAACAAACACCTCCTCTCTACTTAAATATAATAGCAGATTTAAAACTTTTAAAGTCAATCCAGATGGTCCGAACGGACGACGGGAAACCCGAGTTTGCCTGTGAGCCAAAACAACACCGCCCCCATTAGAGCATAGAGAATGGCCGGACCGCACAGAGAGGCCCTGATTTTAGAAAATTCCGCTGGGGCAAAAGCCAAGATTAATCTATATTTCACTTGACAAAATAGCTAAAAGCATTCTAAGCTGGTTATTAATTGGTTTTTCCTTTTTAAAATTATAGGAAAACTTCTTTTAAAAGAAAGGGGGTGAAAAAGATTTAAAAATGACTAAAAAACAATCAGGTTTCACCCTAGTAGAACTTTTGGTGGTAATCGGTATTTTGGCAGTGTTGACAGCAGTGGTTTTAGTCGCCGTTAACCCGGGAAGGCAATTGGCTCAAGCCAGAGACACCCAAAGAAGAGCTGATGTTAATACCATTATCACTTCAATCAGCGCTTATATGGCTGATCCGGAAAACAACGGCCAACTGCCGGCAGGTTTGGTTACGCTCTGTACTGTCGGAGCTCATGATATTGGCACCGGCGGGCTCGATTTGGCCGCGGTGGTAGCGCCAACTTATGTTGCTGACATTCCTATTGATCCAAGCGGAGGAACAGCGGCCGATACCGGCTATGACGTTTGCGTCGCCGAGGCGACGGCAAGAAGAATTACTGTTTCCGCGCCAAATACGGAAATTGCCAGCACGACTATCTCGGTAACAAGATAAAATCGGGTTTACTTAGAGATTAGTCTCAAAAAAGGGAGATCAAAAATCTCTCTTTTTTGGTGGAGAGAAAAAACCAGCGAAGAAAAACAAAACTCTGTGGTTTACCTTGGCCTTCTGTAGCTCTTGGCGAAGAAGGAAGAGATCTCCGGTTTTTACGAAAGTGGTTAAAATTACTTCCGCGTGGAGATAGATACCGGAAAAGATCGAACCCTTTCTTCCCTCCTGCCAGGACGGGCAATCACTTGCTGTGGCGGAATTACTTCTCGAGGAGCATTCCTCGGATATAAAGCCACATTTATATTACCACCCACTCCTTGATTCCTTAATACGGTTTTTAAACCCTCGGCCGTTCGACCCAATCGGTAACTGTCAGCGGCATCTTTAAAGGCGTACGGAGCCTGAACAGAGTGACACACGCTAGCAACCATCCTTATGGTGTCAATGTGGGCATACGGCTCAGAAATTACTACTGCAGGAGCGCCATTTACCCGAGCAACTTTCTCTGCCAATAAAGAAAGAAGTCCCCTTTGGTCGTTTGCTCCCAAGTGATGTAAAAGGTTCTTGGCAGCAAAAACTGGTTGTCTGCCACCATCCTTCAAGGAGCGAATTAAGTCTGGGAACCTGACAGAAGTTACATCCACTCCTGTCAGGTAAACTCTGTCTTCCATCTCTCTGCTGTTCAACTTGTCTGGTAAAACCTCTCTCACGACTCCGCTGTCAACCAGTCTCCTCATCTGCCTTGAAGCATTAATGGTCATGCCAACCACTGGACAATGCATCCTTTTAGCTATTCCAGCAAGAGGGCGTGCTTCGGCCTCTTCCATCGCCGGGATCAACAAAACCGGATTAGTTAAATCACCATGCTTTCCACCTTCTCTAATCATCCCCTTCACCGCCCCGACAAAATCAGCATCAACCAACGATGCCCCAAATAACGTCAAGAACCTCTTTACCCGGTCATTGTATTCCTCCCAACAGGCCGTACTAGCTCCTTTTACCAACCTACAAAAACGCTCCACTCTCTGGTTGGCCCAACGCTCCGGAAACGGTTTGCCCGCAAACGAGCCTCTTTCTCCTTTGGTCTGGTCCTGTCTAACCAGAAACCCAGGTGCATCCATGTATTCAACTGGTGAAAGGAGTCTTTCTCTTTCTCTGTCACTAATAACAACCTCACCGTTGTTTTCAACTGGGAAAATATTTCTCCCAACCCCAGTTCGAATCACTGCCTCAGGACCATCAGGAAAAGCCTGAATTAGAGGAAGAGCAACCTCTCTCTGAAGCTGTGGATTGTGTCCTAACTCCGCAAGTTCACCAGCCAATTCACTCAATCTTGCGGTTCCCCTTGAAATGTAATCGGGGTCGACAATGCGATGTCGTTGAAATCGGGATTTTGCCTCCAAGATCGAAAGGGCTAAGGGACGACTGCCATTCGTTTCTTTCATCTAACTATAGCAAGCGCAAATCAAATTCCAGGTTTTCTTAAT
>CAZWLF010000036.1:0-7949 GCA_964634805.1 uncultured Gammaproteobacteria bacterium | reverse complement strand
CAAAGGCTTGCAAGAACTACCCTTCTCGTGTTTACTGTTCGAGCCTGTCGAGAACCAGCCCCTCCGACGAATTCTTCTCGACTCCGCTCGAAGAATAAAGAGCTTTACCATTCGAGCCCTTCGACCGGCTCGGGACTAAAAGCCTGTCGAGAACTGTCTACCGGACACCCCGGGGAATCAAAGCCTACCCCGGGGTGAAAAAAGAGAACCGTCTTTTAATCAATCCTTCTCGACTCGCGGACTCCGCTCGAAGGATAAAATCATTACTGTTCGAGCTTGTCGAGAACCAAATCAGACTCAGCCGAGAACCTCTTTACTGTTCGAGCTTGTCGAGAACCATCTTCATAAGAATTCTTCTCGACTCCGCTGCGCTTCGCTCGAAGGATAAGATTCAACACCCCCGGGGTGATTTTCACCCAAGCTCAGGGTCAACACCCCGCGGGGTGTATCTTCTTAATTCCTAATACTTGATTCTCAATTCGTGAATCGCGGATCTTAAATTTAATCTACCAGCTCCCGCCCTCTTTTCTCTAATTAGAAATTTCTTGACAACATGCTAAACTGAATTAGTGACAGAAACCCTCTTCAACACCAGCCTCTGGGGAGATGAAGCTTTCAGCGCGGTAGCCTGCCAAAAGCCCTTTTTTGCCATGAT
Source organism: uncultured Gammaproteobacteria bacterium (assembly GCA_964634805.1). Lineage (GTDB taxonomy): Bacteria > Patescibacteriota > Microgenomatia > UBA12405 > JAHJSD01 > JAHJSD01. The sequence goes on along the minus strand of CAZWLF010000036.1, from coordinate 7,294 downwards.
GCAGGTAGTTTTTAAGGATACCTCGCCGCCGTTAATGTACTTAATCATGTGGACTTGGTTCAGAATTTTCGGCTCTTCGGAAATAGCCATCAGGAGCTTATCCTTGCTCTTTTACTTGGGAACAACTTTAGTAGTTTATTTAATCGGCAAAAAACTTTTTGATTCTAAAACCGGTATCATCGCCAGCCTGCTGACATTTTTTAACCCCTTTCTTTTTCCCTACGCTTTCGAGGGAAGGATGTATTTCTGCCTGCTATTTTTCGTCGTCCTTTCTTTCTATTTTCTGGTTTCCGAAAAAAAGACTGGCTATATTTTAAGCGCCGCGGCGGCGCTTTACTGCCACCACTTCGCTATTTTAGCGGTTCTTTCCCAATTCATTTGGCAAACAACTCAAATCAAAAAGCCGATTTCAAAAAATATTCCTGCCCTAATTAAGCCCTATCTGTTAATTGCCCTTCTTTACCTGCCTTGGCTTTACCCTTTATATCAACAGACTAAATTAGTCGCCGGCGGGTTTTGGTTAGGAAAACCGGAATTAAAAGACCTGGCAGGAATTTTCCATCATTTTTTAACTCACAAGCTGGTTATCAAAGCCCAGAATTTTATTATCGTTTTGGCCGCCGCCCTTTTAGCCCTGAGGAAGTGGCAAAAAAAACAAATTGGCAGCGATTTGTTTTTGTTAACCTGGGCAATAGTGCCTGCCTTACTGGCTTTTTTAATTTCCCAAACAAAACTTTCTATTTTTTATGAACGCTACCTTTTATACTCAGTGCCGCCAATTATGCTTATTTTAGCCTCAAGAACAAGAAAAATTTCTATCCCCTTGCTGGCTCTTATGCTATTAATTTTTATCACTGTTTCCTGGCACTATTTCACCCATCCTTTCAAAAAAACTTTTAGAGAATTCGCCGGATGGATAAAAACCAACGTTTCTCCCGACACTTTTATCGCCAACCACAACGGCGCCTCGCATCACCTTTGGGAAACAAAATATTACGGCATTGAGGCGCCGATCTATGTCCCCGAAGGGGAATTGCCTTTCTTTGTCGGTACCGCCCAAATGGGTCCGGAAGACATCCTGCGCCAATTGCCGGAAGATAGGCCGATCGGGTTAATCAGCAGTGACGATCCGGGAAAAATCGCTGTCCGTGGTTACTGGATCACCGGATATCGAAAAATAGACTCTCTTTATTTCGTAAACTTAATCAAAGAACAATGAGAAAACTAATCAAACTTAAGTTCGATAAGCAAATAGTACTGCTTTTGTTTTTAAATTTAATTTTATTCCTGCCCAGCCTTTTCGAGCCAATTTCTTACGGTGATGAATGTATTTATTTAACCTTAGGGCAGGCGGTTAGAAAAGGCGCCGTCCTCTACCGCGATATTCACGACAACAAGCCGCCCCTGCTTTATTTCTTGGCCGCATTAAGCCTCGGCCGTCTATCTCTACTGCGCGGTTTTAATCTTGCCGTTAATCTGGCCCATTTAGGTTTAGTTTATTACTTGGCGAAGAAATTGACCAAAAACCGACTGGCCTCTTTTTTGGCAGGTTTATCTTTTATAATCTTTTATCTTTTTTTTGAAGGTAGAACCGCCAACGGAGAAATGTTCATGATGCTGCCGGCCACTTTGGCGGTATATCTTCTTTTCAAAGATCAGAAGGTTGAAACTTTACGGAAAAATTTGTTAATAGGCTTTTTATTCGCGATTGGGTTTTTGTTCAAAGTGCCGCTTGTTTTTGATTTTGTCGGCATCATTTTCGCTTATTATTTCCTGCCGCTAAAAAAAATATCATTGGAAAACCTCAAAAAAGTTCTCCGTGATAAGAGATTAATTACCAATCTTTTAGGCTTTTCCGTGCCTATTCTGGCCAGCATTATTTACTACACTCTCAAAGGGGCTTTTACTCCCTACGTCCGCTCCGCCTTACTTCAGAACATCGGCTACCTCTCTTCCTGGCAGGGAAGCGGCTCCGATTTAATAATCAGATTTTGTCTAACCATAGCCCTGGCTTTAATAATCCTTGCTCTGAGAAAATTTATTTCCGGAAAGATTGCTTTTTTCAGTATCTGGTTTGCTTTCGCCTTGTTCGGCGCTTTGCTTCCCGGCCGGCCCTATCCTCATTATTTAATCGAAATAGCGCCAAGTCTATCGATTTTAATCGCCTTAATCTGGTCGGAAAAAAAGGTTAAAAATATCGTTGTCGCCGCGGCGGCGCTTGGGCTGTTCTTTTGGGGATACTCTCATTACCGCTTCTGGTATTACCCGATCTTACCCTACTATAAAAACTTTCTCCTCTTTGCCGGCGGCAGGATCAATCAGGAGCAATATCTCAGTTTTTGGGGAGAAAAGACAGCCGAAGATTACCGCCTGGCTCGATTGATTAAAGAGCATACCTTACCAACAGAACCTGTTTTTATCTGGGGGGACGGAGCTTGCACTTACGCCATTGCCGACCGACTGCCGGCAGGCAGATATACCGTCAATTACCATATTTTCGACTTTAACGGCTTTGAAGAAACTTTAAATTCAATCGGAGATAAAAAACCAAAAATAATCATAAAGCTCAACGGCGAAAAAACAATTTGGCCGGAATTAAATCAGTTACTATTCAGAAATTACCGGCTTTTCCTCTATCCTGAAATCTCCGACCGGGTGTTTCTGCTCAAACGGAGTTAACCGCGCCAAGTACCTTAAATAGGCGGTAAATGATAAAATAGCCTCGATGGATTCAGTTTGGGACAGCCGCCGGTTTTATCGGTTTTTGGAAATGATCCCCGGATTACTTTCCTGGAATGTAATTCTTTTCTTAGTCTGGGGATCGTTGTTAATACCCGGGGTTGTAGCCTATTTTGTAATAGGCTTCTTGCTTTTCTGGTTTTATCAATCCTTCAAATCAGCTCTACTTAGCATCCAAGGATTTTGGCAAATAAAAAAGGCTCAAAAAACCAATTGGCGGCAAAAGTATCTTTCCGAAAAAAAAGGGCAGTCAGGCTGGCTCAGCTGGAAAAGAATAAAACACATTGTCATTATCCCCACCTATAAAGAGCCTTTCGGCGTCTTGGCTAAAAACTTAAACTGCTTAGCTGAACAAAAGGGGATTAGTCTCAAAAAATTAATCGTGGTTCTGGCCACGGAAAAAAGAGATCCGAACTGCCGCTCAATCGCAAGAGAGGTTATTGAAAAATACCAAGACCATTTTGACAGACTAATAGTTACCTGCCACCCTCCGGATATTGCCGGAGAAATAAAAGGCAAGGCCTCAAACGAAGCCTGGGCCGCCAAAGAAGCAAAGAAAATCCTAATTGACCAGGAGGGGGGCAATATAAATTATTTCACAATTACCAGTTCCGACGCCGATACCTGCTTCCACCCCAAGCACTTTTCCGCTCTTAGCTATCACTTCGCCAAAAACAAAAAAAGGTACTTCAGGTTTTGGCAATCGCCGATCTTTTTTTACAACAATCTTGACCGGGTTCCGGCGCCAGTAAGAATCGTCAGCATCATCGGCAATATTATTCACATTGGTCAGCTCAAAGATCCCAGCGGATTGTTTTTTAACCAGTCTTCCTATTCACTTTCACTCAGGTTGTTAAGTGAAGTCGGTTATTGGGATACTGATATCATACCCGAGGATTGGCATCTATTTTTACAAGCCTTTTTTGCCAAGGAAGGCAAGATCGGAGTAGTGCCTATTTTCCTGCCCACCAATATGGATGCGCCGGAAGGAAAAACACCGATTGAAGCAATCAAAAACCGGTATCTCCAATGCCAGCGGCACGCCTGGGGAGCGACCGATATTCCTTATACTATCGTTCAAGCCAAAAAACACCCAGAGATACCACTGGTTTTAAGATTGCTTAGGATTTATAAACTGCTTGAGGCGCATTTTATTTGGTCAACTAATTGGTTTATTCTTTCTCTGGGAGCCTCATTGCCGCCGATTTTAAACCCCAAATTTTTCCAGACCTCCTTTGGCTACAACCTGCCCAAGTTTTCACAAACAATTTTAACTATTTGTTTGCTGGCCTTATTAGTAATCATCATCCTGGATTGGAAATTAAACCCCAAAAAAAATAAGGACCTTTCTTTTTTCAAGAAAATTATTTATCTGCTTCAGTGGTTTCTGATGCCGGCGGCAACCCTGTTTATGTCTGTTTTACCAGGCCTTCACGCGCAAACTAAACTCCTCTTCGGAAAACGGTTAGAATATTTAGTCACTAAAAAATACTAATTGGTTGAAAAATAAAGCCCATGGAAAAAAGTTCACCGGCAAAGATTCTACAACAGGGACTGCTTTCTTCTTTGGCAAATTTGGGCAGTCTCTGGATCATAAAAACCGCTCGCCACTCAATCGAAACTTGTCTGATATTAATAATTCTTCAAGTCGGCGCCGTGTGGATTTCCTTTCCGAATTTACCCAGCGAAGTGCCGCTTTACTACAGCCTGCCTTGGGGCAAAGTCCAACTGGCTCCGTCTTCATCACTTTTTTACCTGCCCGGCCTGTCGCTGGCAGTTTTATTAGTCAATATAATCTTATCTCTACCCTTCATTAAATCGGAAAAATTCTTAAGCGTTTGCCTGCTTTGGACCAGCGGTCTTTTTTCTCTTTTTTGCTTGATCACCCTAACCAAAATTATTGTTTTAATTAGTTAAAAGTGCTTTCACTACTGATCTTTCCCTTTTTAATTTCTTTTTTCCTCTCTTTGGCAACCACCCCGCTGGTAATTGCTGTTTTCAAAAAGAAAGGCTGGCTCGACAAATCCAAAAATAAAGAGCACCCGAAACACGTCCACAGCCAACCAGTGCCCAGGGGCGGCGGGATCAGCGTTTTTTTGGCAATAATGGCAACGGCTCTTATTTTTCTAACTCCGGACAAACACTTTAAAGCAGTTTTCTCTGCGGCGGCAATCACTTTGCTGGTTGGAGTGGTTGACGATTTGTTTAACATCAATCCCTATTTAAGAATTTTAACTAATTCAATCGCCGCGTTAATTATCATCAATTCCGGAATAACCGTAGATTATCTAACCAACCCCTTCGGCGGCATCTTAGATTTAAAAAAATATTTCGGTCCTTTCCTTCTTTCTGATATTGTCACTCTGATCTGGATCCTCTGGTGCATTAACGTTGTTGGCTGGTCGGCCGGAGTAGACGGACAACTGCCCGGCTTTGTTTCGATCACCGGCTTTGTTATCGGTTTGCTTAGTCTGCGCTTTTCCCAAGACATTACCCAATGGCCGGTAATTGTTTTAGCCGGAGCGGTCAGCGGAGCTTATTTAGGATTCTTGCCTTTTAACTTTTACCCCCAAAGAATTATGCCCGGCTACAGCGGTAAAAGTTTGGCCGGGCTTTTAATAGCAATCTTGGCAATACTTTCCGGAGCTAAGCTTGCCACGGTAATCCTGACCCTGGGAATACCGATGCTGGACGGCCTTTGGGCGATCATCAGGAGAACTGCCCGGGGTAAAATGCCGGTCTGGGGCGATGCCGAGCACCTCCATCATCTTCTTCTAAAGGCCGGGGTTAATAAACCATTAATCGCAATAAGTTACTGGTTTTTTTCGGCAGTTTTAGGTGTGATCGTACTTCAGCTGAATAGCAAGCAAAAAATCTGGGCCTTGCTTATAGTCGCCGCCGGATTTATCGCTTTAGTGATTAATTTGAAAAAGCTGATCAGAAAGAACGGTCACCTTGACGCCAAGAAGTCATCAACCTAATCTTTCCCGGGGGAAGCTTCATTCAAATTTTTCCGCGTAGAGACCGGAGATCCAGCCCTCCTTCTTTTCCTGGTAAAGAATTTTATACCAGCCGGATTCTTCATCCAGCAAAGGGAACTTCTTTCCGGGATCAATTTTGGCCGCCTCAGTAGCATTTATTGACGGCTCCATCCTCACCCGGAGCCAGCCGGTTGGGGTTTCTTTAATCAAAATATAAGGTCTTGCCACCTCTTCCGAAAGTTTCTTGTTTTCAATGACAGCCGCTTCTTCCTCGACGGCAACGTTTTCAACTAGTAATTCCTGAGCCAACCTGACATCAACCACTAACCGATAACCGTTTATTACCTTGCTCAAAACCTCTTTACTTTTGTAGCCAGGCAGGGAGATAAGAATTTCATGACCGCCTTCGCCTATTTCCTCTAAATTTAAAGGGGCAATGCCCCGCATTTGGCCATCTACTGTCACCGAGCAAGAATTAGGAACACAACCAACTACTAAACCGGCTTTATTTCTCAAATTAGTTTTTTCCAAATAAAGAATTTCCCCTGATTCTAATTCCGGATCCTGGTTGAACTCCCAGTCGACCACCGTTTCCGTTTCCGGGTTTAAAACTAATTTTCTTTCCCAGGAAGCGGAAAAAGAAGCTTCCGGAATCAGCTTAAAAGAAATTTCTCCTGAAGCAATATCGTCGTTTTGATAAGGAGTTCTGCCTGCTTCCCGGCCGTCAATATAAACCGTTGATCTGGGAAAAGCGCTCAGCTGGACGGCCGCCTTTTTTTTGCTGGCTCCGCCGGTGAAGATGAAAATCAAAATGCCGACTACTAATACCCCTGCCACCAAAATTAGGGCCCCTTTTTTGCTCATTCAGTTTGAATATATCAAATCTAACTTAGGTTTACAAGCTAATCTAAGAGCCGCCCAAAAAGCCTCTCCGTTTGCGGGGAGAAGCAGGACCCCCGCCAGAGAGGCAGTTGTCAGACAAAACTTTTCCTGTTAATCTGCATCTTTGCGGAGAGATTAAAAATTGAGAACCAAAACCGTCAAGACCGGGTACCGCTGAAATTTCTAAAGAAAGATAGTTACCGCAAACCCGATTACCAGACCCAAGACAGCCCCCGGGGACGCCCTCATTGGCGCAGACCGGAACTTGTTTTTTGCCTTTTTCGCTCACTTCGGACAAATTTTACCAGAAGTATCCCGAAAAATCATTGAGGGTCAACGGGGCAGGGATTCAACACCCCCGGGGTGAAAATTCTTCTGAAAATTCTTCTCGACTACGCTCGAAGAATAAAGAGCTTTACTGTTCGAGCCCTTCGACAGGCTCAGGACCAAAGGCTTGTCAACACCCCCGGGGTGAAAATCTTCAGACACCCCGGGGGTGGTTTTCACCCAAGCTCAGGATATAAACTCCCCGACAAGTTCAACAGCGGCCGTATCAAATTGGTAGCTGGCAACAAGAATCATAATCGGCAGTCCGTAATTCTCAAAAGAGGTAATGAGTAAATGGATCAATGGTTAAATGAATAAACGCTTAAACAATTAAATCTCCAACAGGCTTTCACTTTCGGCAAGTT
>CAZWLF010000035.1:0-8049 GCA_964634805.1 uncultured Gammaproteobacteria bacterium | reverse complement strand
TGACCAGTAACCAATTTATTCTTCGAGCGAAGCGCAGCGGAGTCGAGAAGAATTGGTGGAGTTAGTTCTCGACAAGCCTTTGGTCCTGAGCGGTTCGACATGATCACCGTTGAACTTGTCGGGGAGTTTATACCCTGAGCTTGGGTGAAAACCACCCCCGGGGTGTCTGAAGATTTTCACCCCGGGGGTGTTGACTGTGAGCGTTGTCGAGAAGGATTTATCCAAAGATGGTTCTCGACAGGCTCGAACAGTAAAGCTTTTTATTCTTCGAGCGAAGCGCAGCGGAGTCGAGAAGAGTTGATGGAGTTAGTTCTCGACAAGCCTTTGGTCCTGAGCTTGTCGAAGGAATCGAACAATAACAATCTTATTTTTCGAGCGCATTACAGTCTTGAGCAATTCGACGCGCTCACTGTTAAGCTCGTCAAAGGAGTCGGGGAGAGTCTTTACCTCCGGTCTATACCTTTTTAATTCTCAGCTCTTCGTTTTTAACAATTTTTTCGGCTCCGGTCTGAGCGGGAACGAATTTTGGTATCAAGAGATGGGGAAGAAAAAACGACTTGATGTTTTTAGATATTTACACTATCTTTTAATTGTGGATCAATTATTGAAAGCTAAAAAGGGATTTTTGTTTTTGGTTCTGCTTACTCTTCTGCCGATTCTGATTTTCTCGGTCACTAATGTAGTTTTGGAAACCAGAAAAAAAGCTTCAGAGGAGGTTCTGCCTTTTAGGATTGAGATTGCTTACTACGGTTGCTCACCGTACCGCGAATCACCACAGCCACTGACTAGTTTAAAAATTGGTGACCATTGTTCTTTTTCGGCTTTAGTTTATGACTCTCAACACCAACCATTTTTTGAGGGCTTTGACTATTTTTGGTACGTTTCCTCAACTGGTTCTTTAATCGATCTTTCTCATACCGAAGGCCCAGTGACGGATCTTTTAGCCAAGCAAAAAGGAACAGGTGATCTATTTGTTGTCGCCAAACCAAAGTCGCCGGGGATTCTAATTGCTCCAATTACCGCCAGTTTACCTATTAAAGTTGGCGGTTCACACCCGGTTGATTGGCAGACAGGAACGGTTAGGTTTACCGCGGAAGAGTTTTGGGTAGAAATAAACGGGAAAAAACACTTTCTTCCCCAAGACTTGGCCTCTTCTGTCCACTCTGATCCTGGGGATTCCAGATATACTACTTTGGAAGTTACTTGGAACGAATGGATCGAATCCGATACCGGCGCGCAACTATCAGAGATGAGGTTTTTTGTTTACTTTAAATCTGATGGACAGAAGTGGTGGTCCGAAGAAATCAGAACTTATGACGGCGAACTTCAGGGAGAGTGGATTTATTACAGAGGCAGATTTTTTGAACACAATTGGGGCCAGGCGTACCAAGCAGCAGACTTTACTGTCCAAAGTGTCAGCGCGGAAAGACCTGGTTTTATCGGCAAAATTTATCTGGTTAATCCAAGGATAGAAATTTTAAAAACGGGAGACTGCCTCCCTGGTGATTTAAATTGTGATAGAAGGGTGGATATCTCTGATTTGGTTTTAGTAGGCAGTTGTTTCGGCACTAGTGATAGACGGGGAGATGCTAATGAAGATGGAGTAGTAAATGTTTCTGATTTAGTTTTGGTGGGCAGTCACTTTGGCGAAGGAGCTTGATTCTTTGAAAGTTAAACCTCCGTTCGTTTAACACTCAACTTATTAGACCGGCAAATACTTGAACTGTTGGTTTTGGCAAGGATTTCTTTTTCGAAATTCTTGGGCCAGGTGGGGGCGTAAATAATTATTTTATCGTTCAATCCTAATCCGGCCTCTCTTCTCAAGTTTTGAACTTTTCTTATAAATTCTCTGGCTTCCCCTTCGGCAATCAATTCCGGGTCTTTCGATAAATCTAAAGTTGCGGTCACACCGGCAGTAGTCGCTTTTTGGTTCCAAACAATACTCTTTGCGTTTACCTCTTCTTTTAGTATCTCTATCAATTTGGGTCCTACTTTTTGGGGCGCTTCAAAAGAGACGCCTTTCAAGGGCTGTCTTAAACTTATGTTGTTGGTTTTCCTGCTTCCATGAGCAATACTGGCGGCCTCTCTTACCAAGACCATTTCTTTTTCCAGCTCGGGATTGATCAGCTCGGAATTTGTTTTTGGCCAATCTTGAAGATGGATAGAATCTTTTGGCCGTGGATCTTCGCTTTCACCAAGCAATCCCTGCCAGACGGTTTCTGTTAAAAAGGGGATAAAGGGAGCTAAAATTAAAGTCAACTGATTAAGAACTAAGTGCAGGGTCTTAAGACAGTTGCGCCTATCCGTTTGAATCTTGTTGTTTGGACTAACCCTTTCCCTTGACCTTCTGATATACCAGGTAGATAGATCGGAAAGAAAATCTTCTATCTCTTTGGTTGCTTCGTGGTGGGAGTAATTATCTAATCTCTCTTCAACCGCTTTCTTGGTTGATTCAAGACGGGAAAGGATCCATTGGTCAAGTGAAGATAAATTTCTAATTTCTAAATTCAAATTTTCTAAACTCTCTTGTTTTGGGCTTTGGTTGTTTAAGTTCGCCGGCTTCCAGCTGTTTAGGTTGGCATAGGTGATAAAAAACCGGTAACTGTTCCAATAGAGAAAAATAAATTGTCTCCTAACCTCGTCGGCAATTTGGTAACCGAAGTTCAAAATAATTTCCGGATTCTGCCGCAGGTAAAGCCAGCGCATGGTATCAACCCCCATTTTTTCCGCGGCGTCATCAAACCAGATGGCGTTACCCTTACTTTTGTGCATTTCTTCGCCTTTTTCATCTCTCACTAATGCATGGCCCAAAAGAGTTTTAAAAGGAGCTTGATCTTCTAAGGCGGTTGACATGGCGATTAGAGCGTAGAACCAGTTTCTAAACTGTCCCGGGAAACACTCGGTGACAAAGTCGGCCGGATACCACCGGTTGAAGTATTTTTTATCAGTTAAATAGCTTAACCGGTTTGTTTCAGGGTCAACCAGAGTGGAGAAATTGACAATGCCAGCATCAAGCCAGGGGTTGCCCACGTCGGGAATCCTGGAAGCTAATTTACCGCAGTTGGAACATTTTACTTTGATGCTGTCTATTTCCGGCCGGTGAGGGCTGTGTCCGCCGGCCGGCGGATCAAATTCCTGCCAGCCTTCAACCGCTTTCTCTTTAAGTTCCTCTTTGGAACCGATCACTTCAAAATGGCCGCATTGGCACTCCCAGATAGGCAAAGCCAAACCCCAATATCTTTTTTTGGAAATCAGCCAGTCGTGCATATTGTTCAGCCAATCAAGCTCTCTTTTTAAACCAAAACCGGGAATCCATCTGATTTTTTTGGCCGCCTTGATCATTCTTTGGCGAAGAGTTTTTCCGTCAGATTTGCGGGGAATATCCATGCCAATATACCACTCGTCTACTAATCGCCAAACCAATTCAGTATCGCACCGCCAGCAAACAGGGTAGGCATGGGTGTAGGGTTTAGTTTTTAAAAAATACTTGCCGTTGTCTTTTTCTTTTAAATAACCAAGAACTAACTCAGGATGATCTTTGGCGTTTTTACCGGTTAAAAATCCATAGCCTTCAATATAATTAGCCGACTCATCAATCACTGGAAAAATAACATCCAGCCAGCCTAATTCTTGTTTGGCCAATTGGTTGTCTTCGGTTCCCGCTCCAGGGACAAGATGAACGATCCCTGTCCCTTCAGTGTCATTGACTAATTCTTTAGAAAGAACCAGGGCGTGAAAATGGTTACCGGCTTTTTTGGCCACTTCTTGCATTATAGGTAGATCGTCAAAAGGAGCCTGATAGTGAGTAATGCCTTCTTTTTCAATTAACTGGTCTCCGGTGGCGACCTTTTCCGCTTTCAGATCGGCGCCGAAAATATCTTTAACCAAGTTTTTAGCCAGCCAATACTTGTTTCCCTCAAACTCAACTAAGGCATAGTTTATTTCCGGGCTGACGGCCGCCAGAGTATTGGCCGGAATTGTCCAGGGGGTGGTCGTCCAAACCAAAAGGAATTCGCTTTTGGAAGTTTTTCCTCCGAGGCGGCCGGAGGACTCCTCGGATGGTGAAATCCGGGAGCCTCTAATTACCGGGAATTTCATATAAACGGACTCGTGAGTTAAATTCTTATAACCCTCAGTGGCAATTTCGTGTTGGGAGATAGAAGTGCCGCAACGCGGACACCAGGGAACTGAATCGTCGCCTTTATAGAGACCGCCTTCAGAATGGCACTTTTTCAAAAAAGCCCAAATCATATAATTGTTTTCATCGCTCAAGGTGTAGTAGGAGTTATCCCAATCCATAAAATACCCCAATCTTTTTGATTGTTCCGTTTGGACACCGGCATATTTTAACGCGCGGTCCTTGCAGTCTTTGATAAACTTGCCAATACCGTATTTTTCGATATCTTTTTTACTCTTGAACCCTTTTTCTTTTTCCACCTCAACCTCAATCCATAAACCCTGGCAGTCGAAACCGTTTTGAAACCTTTGGGCGAATCCCTGCATGTTTTTATATCTTTGATAAAGATCTTTTAGAGTTCTTCCCCAAGCGTGATGGACCCCCATCGGGTTGTTGGCGGTAATTGGTCCGTCCATAAAAGAAAATCTTCTTTTAGATTGATTATTTTTGGTTAAATATTTTTCCACCAACCCGCTTCGGTACCACCAGTCTAGGAGCCGGCGCTCGTTCTCGATGAAGTTAAAATCTGCCGGAACCGGTTTGAAATTGGAATTTTTCTTTTTCACCACTCTTTTATTGGGGAATTAAATTAAAAATGCTGTTTATTCTCCTTATCAATAATAGTGAACCGAGCAAACCTGTGATAACAGATTTGATCTGGTTCACCTATAAATATTAAATCATAAATTTTTAATAAATCGTAACAAGTAACATGTAACTGGTAATAGGGAAACAACAACTCACTTGCCCGCAATGCTTCGTGTAGCGAGGCGGGCGGGAATCTCAAAACTAAAAAAACGCGACTTACGGGATACGATTTAAGATTTACGAATAAAACCCTTGTTTTTAATTCTTAAATAAAAAAATCCTTCGAAAGAAGGATTTTTTTCAAAAGGGACTTGCCCCTGTTTAACCAAGGGGATTGTCCCTAAATAATGATTATGTTTTTTTGTTTCACAATCAAGTTGTTTATATCAATTTTTTTTGAAAATTGCAAGAAATTCTGCCTTAGGATATTTCTAAAATTAGCTTTGTCACTATGATAAGGTTAGATCCGGCCGAACTTGGCTCTAAACGGAAGGATTGGCCATTTTTGCCGCTCCTTTCCGTAGTGGGAGAAAAACCAAGTCATCAGGGCGGCGCAAATAGTGGTGAAGGCGATTGCTGTTTTCCAGGAAGAACCTAAAAAGAAAATTAAAAAAAGAACAAAATTGCCGATCATGTAACCGCCGTGGAGAGAAAACTCTCTTTGAATGAAAAACAAAAACCCCTCTTTTTTACCTAAATCATAGGTAAGAATGGTGTAAGGTAAGCCAAAGAAAACAGAGCTGATATTGAAAATCGGATCGGAAAGAGCAATTATCAAAGGATTTTTCAGGCTTAGTCCCCTGGCAATCCAGACAAAAACCCGGGCCATGTTTCCGGAGGCGAACACTTTGATGTTAAAGTGGTTAATTTTTTTTGCCAGCCAGATGACAGTGAAAAAGCAGGCAATCGAACTTAGCGTGGTTAAACCGCCGATTTTTTCAAAGTTGGGGATGACAGCGTAAAGAATTATTGGCCAGCCGATACTGTTTAAGGGCAGGTGCAAACCTTCAAAAAACAGACCCAAAAACAGTTTTCTGTTTTTCGGCTTAGTCATTTTTTCACTAATTTCCTGGACTGGAGCGGCTGTTTCTTTTCGGTCGTATTCATCTAAAAAGATGGGCAGAGAGGAAGCAATCAGCAGTAGTATCCCGATGGGGAAAAGGACATCCAAGCCCATAGTTTGAGCGATTAATCCGCCGATTAAAGGGGCGGAAATGGTAACTATTCTGGTGATGTTGGAAAGTTTGGCGATTTGTTTGGAGAGTTTTCCCCGCTTGCTTTGGGAGGAAAAGGCGCTGTGGTAGGGGAGCCAATAAAGAGGAACAGTAACCGCTTCGAAAAACGTCGCCGACCAGAACAAGATTTTGGAAGATTGGGCTAAAGTCAGGAAAATCAGAAATACCGACCGGGTGATGTTTGAAAGTAAAATGGAAATATCCGGTCCGACCCGGCTGATTAGTTTTGCTATCGGGATTGTGGTTAAAACCACAAAAAACTCGATCAGGAAGTAGTATAAAAAGACAGAAGCAATACTGCCGCTGATCTCAAAGATGTAGATGGGGACAAAAATCCCCATCAAGTTGAAAGCCAGGTCTCTGACGGCGGTGTTGATATAAATACCTGACAAGCCCTTGAGTTTTGGCTGATAGCTCCATTGGCTTAACTGCAAAAAACTGGGATTGTGACTTTCTCCATTGGCCATAAGATTGATTTTGAGATCGGACTAAGATCAGTTTAGAGAAAAAATCTTTGTTTTGCAAAAAGATGGTCCGGACTGGATCCAAGTGATGTTATAATGAGTCAGTGAAGGCGATAACAGTAAGAAAGGTTTTGAAGAAAGGCGGTTTTAAAAAAGCTTCTCCCGAGGATAAAATTAGTACCATTCTTCCCGGTTTGCAGAGCACCCACGACGCTGTTTTTGTTTTTGACGGCCAAAGTTTTTTAGGAGTAGTTAACCTTTATTATTCTTTTATCAATAAGCGGGTCGGTCCTAGTGAAAAACTTAAAAATTGTCTTTATCACCCGCCGGTAATTACCCCGGAAACCTCTATTCTGGAAGCCTCCAGGCTGATGGTTGAATCCAGAGTTTATATCTTACCGGTGATAGATAAAGGAAAATTTTTAGGAGTGGCTTTTGCTGAGAACATTTTGGGTTTAGTGAAAAGATGGGATGTTTTTAACGTCAAAGTCAAACAAGCCCTTTCGCCGCGAAAATTAATTTTTGTTGATCTTAATGTTTCCGTCAGCCAGGCATTAAGTCTGATGATCAAAAACGGTATTAACCGGCTTTTGGTAGAGGACAAAAATGGAAGTTTGTTGGGAATCTTAGCCCTTTTTGATTTAAGAAAAGTTTTTACCACCCCTAAAGAAAGGATTTCCTTTTTGACCCGGATACCGATTAAGAAAGACTTGGCCGGCCAGCCGATAAGGAAGTTTTACCATGGGCTGGTGGTTTCCATTGAGGCAGGTGAGTCTTTGAGCAAGGCAGTTTTTTTAATGCTCCAAAATAACATCGGCAGCCTGGTTGTCTTCCCGGAAGGATCAGATAAAAGACCAGTCGGTCTGATTACTTTTAGGGATCTGCTTAAATTTGTTGCCGATCTGGGCAAGAAAAAAGGAGACGTTTCTTTTATTCATCAGTTTAACCGGGAAAATCTGAAATTGGCCAAAGAGAATTCTTTAAAAAAAATAAACAGGCTTTTACAGAATAACGCTCTTTTGGCTAGCAGGATCAAAAGCATTAGTTTAAATTTAAGGGAGATCGCTAAAGGCCAGCCTCAGGTGCGCTTGCCGTTGATGGAGGCAACCGCCTTAGTCAGATTTTACCGGGGCAATAAAGCGATTCGGACCAAAGTTCAGGGAAGAAGAGTGGTTTTTATGGTTGACAAGATAATTAGCCGAGTGAAAAGCTTAGCCAGAAAAGGGAAGAGATTGTAGTTGGTGGTTAGTAGTTAGGGCTTTATTCTCCGGTCTTTCAACCGGTGGGTGTTTAGCGGTGTCGGATCATATCCTTCGAGCGAAGCGCAGCGGAGTCGAGAAGAGTTGGTGGGGCTGGTTCTCGACAAGCCTTTGGTCCTGAGCCTATCGAAGGACTCGGATGGTAAAGAGGTTCTCGATGGGCTCGAACGGTAACAATCTTATTCTTCGAGCGCAGTCGAGAAGAATAGGTGGGGTTGGTTCTCGACAAGCTCGAACAGTAAGGAAGTTCTCGACAAGCTCGAACAGTAAGGAAGTTCTCGACAAGCTCGAACAGTAAAGAAGTTCTCGACAAGCTCGAACAGTAA
>CAZWLF010000034.1:0-8332 GCA_964634805.1 uncultured Gammaproteobacteria bacterium | reverse complement strand
AAAATCAAAAGCGGGCTCATTAAAAGCAGAAAAACCAAAACTCCGATCACTAAAGGTTGGAAAAAGGGGTTATTCTGATTGTTTTTTCTATTCTTAACCCAGGTTAAAAACAGAAAAAACACCGCCGGCGGGAAGAGTAATAAACCCAAGTAATGCGAGTTCAGTGCCATTGCCAGGGAAAACGTCAAAAAAGGAATTTTTTTTAATTCGTTTTTCTGCCAGATTAGCCAAGTCAGCCAAACTGAAAGAAGGGCAAAAAAAGGCATCATGTTTGGGTTCCAGGAAAAAATCGAATAATAAACTGCTACCGGAGAAACAGCAAAAAACAATGCCGACAAAAGAGCGGTGGTTTTGCCAAACAATTGCTTGGCCGCCAGCCAAACCAGCCAAACCGTGGCCACACCAATCAGGGCCACCATCAGCGCCGGGCCAACCGGATTGAAATCAGCCAAAAGCAAGGCCGGGGCAATCAGATAATAATACCAGGGACCCAAATACATATTACCGATCGAAGTTTGCGGCCCGATAAACATCAAGTCCCCTTGTTTTAAAAACCTAGCCACGATAACTACATCCCGACCCTGATCGCCTAAAAACTCCATATAATCGGCAATTCTATAAATTCTCAAAAAAACGGCTGACAGAAGAATTAGAAAAAGAAAAATTCTTTCCAAGGAGAATTCCCGATTAAAAAAGGAAAACCGGCGATCAAGAGTTTCTAGTGGAGCGCTTTCCATAGCCTGAAACTTTCTTTGACTGCTTTCCAAATAACTTTGGGGTTGCCCCCGGTTTGTCTTCCTTCACCCCTGGGGTAGTGGCAAACACCGATTTCAACAATTTTAAAGCCCTGTTTTTTAGCCCGGATGAGGAACTCGGTTTCGGTAATAGCGCTTTCGGTTTGCAATTTAGGGATAGTATCAATCACTTCTTTCTTGACCAGCTTAAACCCGCAGTCGGCGTCTTTATACCAAACCTGGTAAAAAATAAAATTCCAAAGTTTAAGCAGGTAGGCGATGGCTATTCTTAAAAAAGGATCTTCTCTTTTAAGCCGGTAACCGATCACCAAGTCTGCTTTTTCTCTCTTGGCAGTGTCAATAAAATGGTTAATCTCTTTAAAATCAAATTGACCGTCGGCATCGGTAAAAGCAATCCACTCAAACCGGCAGCCGTATAAACCGCTCTTAAGGGCGGCGCCGTATCCCTTGTTCGGCTCGTGGGTGATCATTTTAACTTCTTCGGGGTATTCAGCGATAATTTTCTCAACGATCTTTCCGGTTTTATCAATACTGCCATCATTAATAACCACAATTTCCCACCGGGGAGCGGTTTCTTTTAAAGCGGCAATCGCTTTCAAAACCGTATCTTTGATATTATTTTCCTCGTTGTAAGCGGGAAAAAAAACTGAAAGTTCCGGAATTAAATATTTGGTCATTGTTTTCCGCTTTTAGCTTTGCGCTTTAAGCTTTTATAATGTTATCATAAGTAATGAGTTTCAGCACTCTTCAAGTAAAGCCAAAACTCCTCAAACAGAAAATCTCTATTAGCGGTCATGTTAAGCCGGTTATGCTTATTTGTTTTGTCGCCGCTGTTTCAACCTTACTGGTCTGGCTGCCTTTCTGGATTGAAAAAAGAATGGATTTAGTTTTCGCCAATTTTGACGGGCCAAACTACTTGGTAATTTCTAAATGCTGGTATCGCCAAAATTGTATCGGAAAAACTTTTTCTCTGCCTCAACCTTTGGAATACTACCCGGCGCATTTACCCGGATACCCGATGTTAATCTCCCTTTTCAGCCGCTTTTTACCCGGCTGGTGGGCAATGCTGATTGCCAATTTGACGACCGGATCGGTTGCCGCTGCTCTAATCTATTTACTGCTGGAACAACTAAAAATTAGGGGCTCTTTTTGGCTGGCTTTAATTTGGCTTTTTCTGCCGGCAAGAATGGTAATTCTCCGGTCAGTCGGCGCTCCGGAAATAATGTTTATCGGGGCAATAACTGCCTCGATCTTTTTTTTCAGAAAAAAACAATATTTAGCCTCCGGAGTTTTTTTAGCTCTGGCTCAAATCACCAAAAGTCCGGCAATTTTGCTTTTTGCCGCTTATTGTTTAACCAGTCTGCTCACCGACAAACTTGATTTAAAAAAGTGGTCTAAAAAATGGCCGCTGTTATTGGGGCCAATGGCAATTTTGGCGGTATTCCTTTTTTACTATCAACAAACCGGGGATCTTTTAGCTTATTTCCATTCGGGTGACAATTTTCATCTCTTTTTTCCGCCGTTTCAATCCTTCTTAGGCAGCCAGTCCTGGTTAGGCGGAGACTTTTGGTTAGAAGACATTGTTTACATTTACCTTTTGGGCGGGCTGGCGGTTATTTACCTGATCAAAAAATATAAAAATGATATTGTCGCTGTTTTTCCGGCAATTTTTTATCTGTCCACTCTGTTTGTGGCTCACCGGGACATTTCCCGTTATTCCAGCCCGCTTTACCTTTTCTGGCTGATCGCCTTTGCTCCGGTAGTCAGAAAAAAAGAATTCCGCTGGCTAATGATCCTAATTCTGCCGGCAATTTACCTTTACGCTTTTAACTTTATCAGCCGCAACATCACCCCGGTGGCCGACTGGACTCCGTATTTATAAATAGGCCCGGAAGATTGACTAAAACTCTAATATCCACTACAATATCGGCATGACTAAAAATCCTTTTCTGCCAGGAACCTCGCGGCATGGGCAGTTCGAACGCCCTGAAGTACAAGGGTATATTACGCAGCAGAAACGGGCGGAAGAACAAGAAGCAAGAATGGCCGAACTTAGCGCTAGATGGCCAACCGGGGGAGGAAAATGCTTTAGAATGGAAACTACTTGCATGAGGCCTACCAGGGGCTACCAAGTCGTAGTCACCGAAAAAAGAGGTGGACCGTTGGGACACTTTCTACCTAGAAGAGTCGTCGACTCCTTAGACCGGTTGTTGACCAACACCGGATTGACCCAAGGAGAAACAGATCGGGCTGGGTATTTTGGACTGGAGTGTGTAGGTCTATCCAGCGACGCTGAGATGACACAAACTGTCTACTATCATAAAGGGGGAGAAGGAAAAAGGGGGAAAAGGAGAAAAGGGAAGCATCCGCAAGCAGCGGCAATCGTAACCACTACCAGCCACTGTGACAAAGCGTATGCTGACATCCTAGGCTCGCTCCCTTCTTCCTGTTCTACCGGCAGTTGTGTAGTCAGGGTAGACGCACGCGTCCCGGTAGGAACGGTAGCAGGACTAAATCAACCAAAACTCCGCATTGTTAGAAAAGGGGGAAAGTAAAAACAAACCGCTCTTTTGAGAAATTGAATCTTTAGACAGCATTTAACATCCGCTGTTGCAGATCTTAATTGGCAATTAAAAAAATTCTTCATCCGAACTCCCTCAGATCAGGAGGATAACCCCCCCCCTCAGAATGATCGGTCAGGTAGCTGGGTACCAGCCGCTAACACAACCGGGAAATCTCATAGACTCCTCAACAGAAATTTAAGATCATCTTATTATTATAAGGATGCCATATAAATAGTATAGGATGTTTGCTTTTATCGCCCTATTGTTGCTTTTCTGTTGGAGTTGGTAATTATTTGACGTCGATCGACGTCAAAATCAGTTTACTACAGGAGGTATTGTTTCAAGAAAAGGAAGGGTGGCAAAACATACTTTTGCGCTCCCAGGTGACGTTGGAACCAGATACCCCTCGGGGCTCAGGGTGGTAAAAAGAATGGCTTCGATGGAAAAGCGAGAGCACTCTCATTTTCCTTCAGACCCCTCAGCCGGAACCAGGAAAAAATCGTTTAAAGCATTGGTAAGAGCTTTACTGGCCAAATTCACGGCTTTAGTGGTAGTAATTCCTCCCTGCTCCGTCAAGTGGTCAATTATACCATCCTGTATAGTATCAAGTCTGACAAGAAGCCGCTCGCCCTCGGTTGGGTGAATTTGTCGGGCAAGATCTCTCCTCCGCTCAGAATAAGCCGCCTCCTTCGTTTTCAATAAACCCGAATCACCAATAACCACCCGGTCTTTTAAAATAGTCGCCCTTTCCCCTATTCCTTCTCTGACCGCATTCTGAACAGACGGATCACGCCAACCCCTCTTCACCTCAGAACCGAAATTATCGTGGATCAAACCGGTTGCATATTCTTCAAGCTGCTCCTCAGAAACAACACCTTCTTTCCGTTCTTGATTAATCCCGCCACTCTCATCAACCATTCTTGCCCTCCTTCAAAATCAAAATCAATAATTAATTGAATTTTACACCTTTTGCCGCGCCGGACAATCACCATCCTGGGTCGGATCAAATTCCCCATTACCCCATTATTGTTTGGCGTTTGTTTAGAAATCAGACTAATTAGGTCAATTAGAATAATTTTCCACTCAAGCAACAACTTCGACACCACACCAAGAAGGCCTCACTTCTTCTTCCAAATCAGCCTGTTATAAACAATCCAGTTTAAAGGAACTGTCAATCCAAAAATGGCAATTATTTGGTAAAAAAATAAATAATCACCGAACAAGCCGGTTAGAACCCCGATAATAAAAGAGGGAACAACAATGCCGGTGACAACAGAGGAAACATTAAAGGCGGCAAACTTGGAAATAAGCCGGCTAAATTTGGTGATCTTTTCCTCAGAAAAGGTCCAGAGATTATTCCAGATAAAGTTAGAAATAATCGCCAGCTCGGCCGCCATAGCATTAGCAAGACTGTTCACTAAACTAATCGTTAAAGCGGTGTTGGTTATCAAAACCTGTTTAAATAGTTTGGCCCCAACCACATTAACAATAAAGCCAAATCCGCCGACAACGCCAAACTTAAAGAATTTCTGAGTGAACGGGTCGCGCCACCTTAATAAAACCGCTGTTTTAAAAATATCTTTGGCAGTATCAGGAGCGATTTTCGACTCGCCAACTGTTCTTAAACCAAATTTTAAAGGAACTTCTTTAATTTTCGCTTTTAAACCAACCATTTTGTAAAGAAACTCTAATTTATAGGCAAACTTTTTGGAATAGAGATTGTCCATGTCCATCTTCTCAACAAAACCGCTTACCCGGGAAGCCTTCAGTCCGGTAGTCGGATCGGTGATTTGGAAAAACGGTTTAAAAGGAAAAAACATGACAAAGCGGGCGACGAATCCGCCGACTTCGGAAAAGAAAACTCTTTTAAACCCCCAGCCTTTTGGGTTAGAACCGCCCGGAATTTTCCTGGAACCCAGAACATAGTCAGCCCCCCTATCTATTTCGGCCAACATCACCGGAATTGTTTCCGGAGGGTGTTGAAAATCGCCGTCAAATTCGATTAAGACATCGGCGGCCATTTTTTCCATGGCGTGTCGAAAGCCAACCAGATAAGCAAAGCCGATCCCTTTTTTCTCCGGATTTAAATAGAGCTCAAGATTTTGATATTTTTTTTGTTTTTCCTGGACGATTTTGTAGGTTCCGTCCGGAGAAGTGTCGTCTACCACCAAAAGCTTCATCTGCCAAGTCTTGATCTGGGGGAAAGTTTTAGTAAATAAGTGGCCGACCATCTTACCGATAGAATCGGCTTCGTTATAAGTGGGAATAATCACCACGGCAACTTTATTTTTCATAGCGGATAGATTTTTTCTAAACCCTTAATTAAATCTCCTTCTTTTATATCATATTTCTCCGCCAAACCGGCATTAACTTCCAAAACATAGCTGCTGTCAACGCCAACGCTTAAGGGTCTGGTACTCTCCGGCCTGGTACTTTTAAGCAAACCGACAATTTGCCCATCCCTATTTATAAAAATCATGTCTAAAGAAATTTTAGTATTTTTCATCCAAAAAACACGGTCCTTTTGATCCTGAAAAACAAAAATCATCCCCTCATTTTTGGGCAATTCGTCCCTAAACATCAAACCCTTAGCCCTTTTAGCGGCATCATCGGCAATCTCAACCAAGAAAGAGGCTTTCTTGCTGCCGTTGTAACGGTCGGCAACAGAGAGGCCGATCATTCTCTTCTCCCGATAATCTTTTTGGATCAAAAAAATAGCCGTCCCGGAACCGATCAAAATTAAAACTACTAAGGCAATCAATATCTTCATATCATGATTTTACATTATTAACTTACCGACGGACCAGAAGAAGATCCGATACTCAAAAAGCTAATTTTCTAATTATCTTTTCGGCATTTTCCGGATTGAGCTTCCCTCTTTGCCAGGACAAATCTAAATTATGCGGCCCTGGTAAAATCTGAACGTGGGCGTGAGCCACCAGCTGACCCCAAACAATTGAAGAAACAAAATCCGTCTTTAAAACTCTCCTGTAGCGATCAACGATCTTGCCGACTACAAAAAAATAGCTCCCCAAATTGGGCTGAAGATTTCTATCTGCCGGCAAATCCCAAACCCAGCGAAAATGCTTCTTAGGAATCACCAGGGTGTGATTCTCTACAAAAGGAGCAATGTCTAAAAAAGCCAAAAAATGCTCGTCTTCGTAAATTTTATAACAAGGAATCTCCCCATCGACAATCTTGCAAAAAACACAATTTTTCATTTGTTGAAGTTGGATAACCTTTTCCCTGGTACAGTATAATACCTGCAAATGGAAATTGTAAATCTTAAACAGGAAAAGTTAGCAAAGACGGCGCGTTTAGTCAAAAACGTTTTAAAAAAAGACGGCTTGGTTATCCTGCCCACCGACACTGCCTACGGGTTGGCCGCTAACGCTGAATCTTCTTTAGCGGTTAAGAAAATCTTAAACTTCAAGGGCAAAAGGTTTGGCAAGGGAATTTCGATTTTTCTTAAAAATATTGCTGAAGTTGAAAATTACTGCTCCTTTCGGCCAGATCAAAAACAGCTAATTGAAACTCTTTTGCCGGGACCATTTACGGTAATCCTTAAATCGAAAGGTAAAACCACTCCGGAAATAGAACCGGAAGACAAAACCGTCGGGATCAGAATCATTAATCACCTTTTTGTTAAAAAATTAACCTCGATTTGCCCTTTTGCCATTACCGCCACTTCGGCTAACCTCTCCGGCAAAGGGCCGCATTATTCGGTAGAGTCTTTTTTAAAAACTCTTTCAGCAAAGAAAAAAGTAGAAATTGACTTAATTATCAATGCCGGCAGTTTGACTAAAAAGCCAACCTCGACGGTAGTCAGATTAGTTGACGATGAAATCAAAGTGCTTAGAACCGGAACCTTGGATTTAAAACTTAAAGGCCGATTTTCAACTAAGAATGCCAAAGAAACCAGAAGCAAGGCCAAAGGAATCTACCAAAGATTTTTTAAAAAGGAACTAAATAAAAAATCTGTTTTAGTAATTTTAAAGGGAGATTTGGGAGCCGGAAAAACAGTTTTCGCCAAAGGAATCGGAGAGATCTTTAACCAAGAGCTGGTCTCCCCTACTTTTACGCTGATGGACGAATACCAAATCAATCAGCCGCCGGTTAAAAACCTTTATCATTTGGACCTTTACCGGATTGAAGAAGAAAAAGAAATTATTGAATTAGGAATCGAAAAACTTTTGGAAAAAGGAAACTTGGTTTTAATTGAATGGGGAGAAAAACTTTCTATTCTTGAAAGTTTAAAAAAGGAGAGCGTCTCTTTTTTCCTGATCCAGATAGAGGTGAAGAAGAATGAAGAAAGAGGCTTTTCTTTTTATCGGATTTAACCCTATTAACTCTTTATTTGTTTAACCGCTTCGTATAAAACAATTCCTACCGCCATGCCTAAATTCAGGCTTTGCGTTTTCCCGAATTGACGAATTAACAGCCTTTTATCACAGATTTTAACCAAATCGTCTGGAATTCCGGTTGCCTCTGAGCCGAAGATCAACAGGTCGCTTTTGACAAAGCGAAATTTATCCAAAAACACCTGTTTTTTATTTCCAAGAACGGTAGCGATCGTCCTTTTTTTATATCTGCCGATAAACTCCAGCGGATCGTCAACTTTTATAAAATCAACTAAAAAGAAAGCTCCTGAAGATATTTTTCTTAATTTACGGGAATACCTTTTGCCATAACTTGGCCGAATTAAATCATTTGGATCATAAACGTAGCATCGGTGAATTCCAAACACTTCTAATGTTCTGGCAATGACGCAGACGTTGCGAAAATCTTTTGGCGAATAAAGCAATACTTCCACTCCGTTATCTATCATCAGGTCTCCTCTCACCTTTCCTCTCACCTTAGTTCCTCTCACCTTAGTTTCTCTCACCTTAGAGGTGATTTATGTATAACACCTCCCCTAATCCCAAGTTAAATGTTTGATTTTTTCTAAGTCTCTTTGATTTCTCTCACCTTAGAGGTGATTTATGTATAACACCTCCCCTAATCCCAAGTTAA
>CAZWLF010000033.1:0-8372 GCA_964634805.1 uncultured Gammaproteobacteria bacterium | reverse complement strand
AAAAAGACAGCGAAACTGATGGAGATTGCCAGGAGTTCTTTGGAAACAAAAAGAAAGGTGGTTGAGCGCTATACCGAGCGGGGGCTTTACCCTTATTCAAAGTACTATCTTCGGACGATTAAGGAGGCTAAGGGGGAATATTGGGCCAACCATTTTTCCACCATTGGCATCAATGGTTTTAATGAAGCGATGGTTAACTTTATGGGCAGGGATTTAACTAATCTAAAGGCAGTAAAGTTTACCGCGAAAGTTTTAGACTTTATGAGGGAGACAATCTCTGATTACCAGGAAGAAACCGGTAATCTTTATAATCTTGAGGCGACTCCGGCAGAAGGCACTTCTTATCGTTTGGCCAGAATTGATAAAAGAAAATTTGGCAATAAGATTAAAGTGGCTAACGAGAAACAAGTTCGCAGGAGGGGGGCGGCTCCTTTTTACACTAATTCCAGCCAACTGCCGGTTGATGCCGATTTGGATCTTTTTAAAGCTTTAAAAATCCAGGATGGTTTGCAAACTAAGTATACCGGAGGAACGGTTTTTCACATTTTTTTAGGCGAGAGGTTGAAGGACATTGAATCGGTCAAGTCATTAGTTAAGAAGGTAGCCGGCAATTTTTCCATGCCCTATTTTAGTCTGACGCCGAGCTTTAGCATTTGTCCCAAACACGGCTATATTAACGGCGAGCATCGGTTTTGCCCCAAGTGCGATTCAGAGTTGGAAGCGGAGAGGAAAAGACTGGAGAAGAAGGGTTTTTCGGTGGAAATCATTGATTAATTTGGTCATTTAATCATTTAAACATTTAGCCATTAATCATTAAAATAGGAATGGGGGTGAAGATGAAAAAAGCAAAAAAGATTCTCCGGCGCCAGCATTGTGAAATTTTTTCCAGAATCGTCGGCTATCTACGTCCGGTCAGTTCCTGGAACGACGGCAAAAGAGAAGAGTTTGCCATGAGAAAGAAATACTGAATTTATTGGTCCGTTTAATTATTTGAACATTTATTTATTGATCATTAAATATTTGCTGTTTTGTTTTAGGCGTTGAGCATCAATACTAACCCTATTCCAAGACAGCGAAAATCCCGACGTTAATGACGGGAATGAAGCGGTATCAAATGACATTCCGACGCTGCCTCAGAATGGACCAGGCGGATTTAAAATACCATGCGGCGCAAGCCTATCGTGTAGTTTATACCTTGAGCTTTGGTGAAAACCACCCCCGGGGTGTTGGGAAGATTTCACCCCGGGGGTGTTGACCGTGGGCATTGTCGAGAAGAATTTATCGGGGGCCAATTCTCGACAGGTCTTTGGTTTTGAGCTTGTCGGAGAAGTCGAACGGCAATGGGTTTTTATTCTTCGAGCGAGGCGTAGCGGAGTCGAGAAGAATGGTTTCGGAATATCTTGGTTCTCGACAAGCTCGAACGGTAATAAGAGTTCTTGACTATCCTTTGGCTCTGAGTTTGGGCTGAGAGGTTTGAACAGTAAGCTTTATTCTTCGAGCGAAGCGCAGCGGAGTCGAGAAGGGTTGATGGGGCTGGTTCTCGACAAGCCTTTGGTCCTGAGCCTGTCGAAGGGCTCGAACAGTAAGAAGTTCTCGACAAGCTCGAACAATAAAGAGGTTCTCGACCGAGTCTGGTTCGGTTCTCGACAGGCTCGAACAATAATTTGTTATCTTTGTTCACCCCGGGGGTGTTGAATCTTATCCTTCGAGCGAAGCGCAGCGGAGTCGAGAAGAATTCTTATGAAGATGGTTCTCGACAGGCTTGAATACTAACCGCCCCGTATGTTTTTAATTTATCAAAGTGCAAATTGCCGGATACTTACCAACTTCTTTAATTGAGTGGCCTGGGGAAATTGCCGCGGTTGTTTTTACTCCCGGGTGTAATTTCCGCTGTTCTTTTTGCCATAATTCCCATTTGGTTTTACCCGAGAAAATTAAAAAGGTCAAGATGATTCCTGAACTAAAAGTTTTGACCGATCTTGAATCTAAAAAAGATTGGCTGGATTTGGCGGTTGTTACCGGCGGGGAGCCGACGTTGCAAAAAGATCTGGCCAGTTTTTGCCGGAGGGTAAAAGAGCTTGGGTTGGAAACGATGATTGAAACTAACGGCAGTTTCCCCGGGCTGGTCGAAGAATTGATAAAAAATAAATTGGTAGATTTATGGGCGATGGATTTTAAAGTTGCTTGGGAAGATTATCCCAGACTTGTTGGCAATAACATTAAGACCCGCGAACGCGGGTCTTTGTGTCGAAGGGTTAAAAAATCTTTAAAGATTGTCTTGAAGTCCGGCTTGCCTTTGGCAGTAAGAACCACGGTGGTGCCGACAATTCATGATCAGGAGATTTTAATAAAAATGGCCGGACAGATAGAAGAGCTGGTTAATCAGCACCGGCCCGGGGCAAAAAATTTTTCTTGGCAGTGGCAGGATTTTCGTTCCGGGAACACTTTGGATCCGAACTTTGAGCAAGTGGTGCCATATTCTTCTCGGGGAATAGAAGGTTTTCTATTAGAAGTTGGGAAAAGGACTTCTTTTAAGGTAGAATACAAAAGTTGAATTCAGAAAGACGGCCTGAAAAAACCTTTATCTTTTAAGATTTAATTTTGACTTTTGAACTTTTTATGATGTATCAAGATCTTCACAGCCATACTAATCTTTCTGACGGGATGACTACTTATCGGCAATCGTTAGACGCCTGCGCGCAAAACAATATTTCCGTAGTTGCTTTTACCGACCACGACTTGATTCCCGAAAAAGAGGAACTGGCAGTTTTAGATAAATTAAGAGACCATCCGACCAAATGGATTATAGGGGTAGAGATTTCTGCCGATCCGCCGAAGGAGCTGAGCGGCAAGACTGTTCCTAATCTCCATATTGTTGGCCTTTTTATTGATCCTGCTAATAAAGACTTAATTGAATATGGCCACGAGGTAGTTGACGACTGTAATCGAAGAATGAAAAAAATGGTCAAGGCAATGGCGGGGTATGGATTTAGCATTTCTTTTGACGATTGCCAGGAAGAAGCTATCGGTAAAACAATGCAGCGTCCTCACTTAGTCGCCGCTTTGCTAAAAAGAAAAGAAAATCTCGAAAGAATGCAATTTTTTATTGATGATTTGAAAAACGCCGCCAAGACCGATTCTAAAAAACTTAAGCTTTATCAGGAGATAGTCAAGGTGATGACTGCCGAGCCTGGCAGTCCCTACCGCCAGCCGTTTTACCAGCTTTTCCTTTCGGTTGACGCTCCTTACCGCCAGGCTCATTATGAGAGAGAAGTAAATCTTGATTTTGACGACTCGGTCAAACTGATCCGGGAGGCGGGAGGAATTGCTATTTTGGCCCATTGGTCGGAATCTAAGGTTGGTTTTCCACTAAAGATGGTTGAAAAAGTTTTTAAGGAAGGCCGGATTGATGGCGCGGAGATAATTTACGATCTTTACCGGATCAATTTAGGGGAAAAAGAAGAGCTGAGAGAAGAGCAAGAATCAATTAAGAAGTTAGTGAAAGAATACCGTCTTTTAGCCAGCGGGGGAAGCGACGCTCACAGCGAGGAAGGCTTCCAAAGGTTTGTTGCCGAAAAATGGATGGCAGAACAGACGGTAGGCATGGCCGAGAAAATGATGGAAAAATTTGACGATTTGTGCTTAGATTGGTCCACTGTTAAAAGCGGAGGAGTTACGACTTAAGATTTACGACTTACGAATGAATAGAGAAGAAACACCGAGGTCAAAACCTAAAATTAAATCATTTACCGATATTCTTGCTTGGCAAGAGGGTCACCGGATGGTGCTTTTGGTTTATAAAGTTACCAAAAACTTTCTCAAAGAAGAAAGATATTCTTTGGTTGATCAGATGAGACGCTCTGTCAGTTCAGTTACTAGTAATATTGCTGAGGGCTTTGGAAGAAAAACGTATAAAGAAAAGAACAAATTTTACTATCAAGCCCAGGGTTCTTTGACTGAATTGAAAAACTAACTTTTGATTGCTAAGGATGTGGACTATTTAACGAAAGAAAGATTCAATAACTTGGCAACGCAGGCCAACAAGGTTCACGCCCTATTGCAGGGTTTAATTACAAAGACAAAGTCTTTTATTCATAAATCATAAGTCGTTAATCGTAAATCGCGCTTTCTCACTATTATTTATTCAAACCATGGTTGATCTAAACAACACCCTTTTTACGGTAATTAAGAATAATGGCTGGGCCAGCGTGATTTTGGGCGGGCTGATCGAGCAGGTGATTGTGCCGATTCCTTCGCCGATTATTCCAATGGCAGCCGGTTTTTTGTTTGTTCCCAAAGACAGTCTTGGTTTTTTGGCGGTTTTTAAGCAAATCTTTTTAAAAGCGGCCTTGCCTTTTTCAATCGGCTCGACGATCGGTTCGACCATGATTTATTTGGCCGCTTGGTTTGGCGGCAAGTGGCTGATTGACAAGTTCAGCCGGTGGCTGGAAATAACTTGGGATGATGTTGAGGCGATCAAGGCAAAATATTTTAAAGGCAAAGCGACCGATGAGTTGGTAATTTTTATTTCCCGGGCGATTCCGGTGGTGCCTTCGGTGCTGTTTTCCGCCGCCTGCGGCGCGGTTAGGATCAAACCATTCAGCTTTTATCTTTATACTGCTTTAGGTTTGCTGGTCCGGGGAATGTTGCTTGGCTGGCTGGGATGGCAGAGCGGAGAAGCCCTCTTTGGTATTTCCGAAGGTTTGGATAAATGGGAAATGATTCTGAGCATCGCCTTTGTTTTTCTGGGAGCAGTTGCTTTGCTTTGGGCTTATAGCCAGAGAAAAAAATGGCTTAAGGCTTTGAGAAAAGAAAAATAGCGGGCCGACGTTCTCTAACAAACCACCCAGGTGAAGTTGCCAGAAGATATTTGTTTTGCTGTCGAAGCTAAAAGTTTTTATTTCCTAAACCCGACCATGGCGGGAAGACAATAGAAAACTCACATTATTAGATCTTCCGGTATAATATCTTCACCATGTTCCAAAAGGACCGTTTAAAATGGGTAAATCTAAAATGCGATGTTGTGAGGATGCTGTTTCCCAAAGGGAAAGGAGAGCTTTGTGCCGCAGTGACTGAAGAAGCGGTGGCGGCTATGGCTGGAAAAAGCGTACCGATAGGAAGGTATGTTCAGGTCCGATTGGGTGTTAAAGGAAATACTTGGCGTTTACTTGAAAAAGTGGCGAAACTGGCTGGACAAAGAGACTCTGGCGAGCTTATTTTTGATCGTCCCGGAGCTGACTACCTGCCTCCGAATTTGCCTTTGGACCAGCGGAAAATTCCGGATCGAAGAGCAATTGTCGAAGGTAGAATCGGAGACTGGGTGTCACAAGTAGCTGATGGCCGGACGGATCTTCGGGCAATAGTTTTGCTTCAGGGAAGGAAAGAAGGAGTTCCCACCGGACATTGTTTGGCAATTATTTCTGGGGACAAGAGAAAGGGGGAACTTTGTATCGTAGAAAATAGGACCGGTCCCAACGGTAGGGCCTGTTGTGTTGAAGAAATAAGCACAAGAATAGCCAGGGGCGTGGTGGCGGGAACTTGGGAATTCCCTGGGGGGCAAGTTATCCCTGTAAGGTTTCGGTCCGGAAAAAAAGAATTGTGGTGGCGCTGAGGAGAGAGGCCGTCAAAGTGGAGGGGTGGGTATCCTTGCGCAGCTTATTTCTTCGGCGCCATTTCGATCAGGGTGTTCAGGTCCACATTGCCTAAATCGCTGACGTAAATATTTTCCCTTTTTTTGGCCAAGGAGACGAACCTTTCCAGAAGAGAAAGATATTCTTTTCGGCTTAGGTCTGATTTTAACCTTGGCTCTTCTATTTTTTGCGGATTGATTTTGCTTAAATCCCAGTTATTCTGGCGCAGGAAAGAGAGCAGGTCAGCTAACCTTCCTGAACCGTTGATGAAAATAATTTTGGCGTTATTTAAAAGGGCGCTGTAAACTTCGGCTAAGGTCAGCAAGCCGCCGTTGAAGACCACGGTAGTTCGGTCAATTTCATCTTTGTCTTGCGAAAAGATACTGATAATTCTTTCCAGGGTGGGAACATAGGAAACCCACCACTGGGTTTCTTCCAGTCTTTCGCCGTCATTGCCCCAATTTTCGACTCCCGGAACAACAATGAATCCGGTGCAGGGAGCCAGCAGTTTGGGATCTTTGTCCCAGGCAATGTTCCACCTGTTCCCCGGGAAAACAGTTAGTTCTGCCGGAACGACGTGGATTAACTGCGGGGGAGTAATAGATTCCAATATTTGTCCTGGTCTGGGTAGAAAGGTAGCGAATTTATTTAAAGCCTGGTCAATCTGGTGGTAGAGTTGCCTGGAAGTGACGTAAAGACTGGAAATTAAGGCCATAATTCCTGATTGAGTGCCGCCAGTAATAACAGTAGCCTTCTTGGAAGAGGCGGCTTGAAATATCTCGATCGCCGACCTAATCCAAGGGCTTTCCGGATAGCTTGCCAGAAGCGAGCTGATTTTTTCAGGTGAATAAACTGAACTTCGATCGAACCCGGCGGCTCCGCCTAAGACCTGAATCACAGAATTTTTTCTTAGGTTGCCATGGGCCAGGGTAGTAGCATATTTAATCAATTCCGAGGAAGGGTTTTTAGGCAGTTCCATTCCCCAAGAAACAATTTCGGCGCTGGTTTGGCCGCTGGTATTACAAAGGCCAGGATATTCTATTTTACCAAGACAGTTTTGGCCGAAGTTTAAAAAGTCTTGGTCGAAACAGACCTTTATTGGCTGATTCATGTCCTATATTATAACAACCAGGGCCTATAAAGTCCACCTGTTTTTGTGTACCTGCTACATATTTTGGTAAAATTCAAAAAAGCCTTTATCCGGATCGTATAAAAGAGCGCTTTTTTTAAGATCGGCTACCGCTGTCTTAACGGGGGTCTTGGAATAAGGCCGACTCTCGGCGTTAATTGAAGATAGATTGGTTCTTTGTTCCAAAAAGACGGCGCTTTTATCGGCCGACCCTTTTTCCATAGTACCTTTTGGGGGTGGCTGATCGCAATTCTTGCGTCAGGAAAAAGCGGGCCGGGAATATGCGATTTAATATTGGCAATAACCACGCCCTCCCTTCTTTCGCGTCCTTCGAGCTGAGTGTTCGGGTAAAGGAAAATAGGGGTTAAGGCAATTAACTGTTCTCCCGCCGTTTTCATCTGCGATGTTCGCCTCTGTTAGCCCCAAACAAAGAGAGTGTTGACGCCATTGTTCTGGGGTTAGGTAAATGCCGCATTCTTCCCAAATTTCTCTTGAGAGACTGGTAAAAACTCTGGACCAAAGGATGTTGGTCTTGGGACAATCTCTGACTCCTTCGCTTTTCCGCCTGGTAACCCGTACCAAGCTGTTTCCTGGTATCGAACCAAGGGGAAGCGGCCATCCGGGGCTAAAAGAATTGCTCTGGGAGAAACTGTTCGGGAAAGTCGGTTTTTTTGTCTATCCAGGGTTCAAAATCGATTCTTTCGGTCATAAGCTATTTTAACACCGACAGAGAAAGGCGATTGATAGAACAACGGTTCAGTTATCGGGACAGCCCTTTTTGGTTAACCGTGTCTTAGGACCGGGACACAATAGGGCAAGTTAAAAGTGTTTGCCTGTTGGGCCGCGGCGCAGCGGCCGCCGTTTCTTTCAACTCGGTGGGGACAAATTTTCACCAATGGAGGTTGCCCTTCTGCCTCGACAAGGATTTGTTTTCCGGCGCCGACAGACTCATGGCGGCTGTTGGGATTTCTTGCTCTTCCTTCAGAATACCAAGACATAGTTTTTATTATAGCCGATTGAGTCTCATTTTAACAAAAAGGCCTATAGAAAACCATTTTAAGACTAAACCGATTAACTCGAACAATTAGTAATTTTAGAACAGAACATCTTCACTTTTTTGGCATAACGATGAGAGGCGGTTGATTTGGTAAGATAGACAATATGTCACTGTTGCGAGCTTGCCAGAACGAAGCTTTGCTTCGGGAGTTTAGTGATGACAAGAAATTAAGCAGAAGTGTTTGGGCTAAGGAGGTTTTTGGCTGTCTTTGTCCGGAAACAATCTCGGCGGCAATTTTTTGATTGATAGAATTAAAAGTTCGGTTTCATCATTGGAAGTTCCAAGAATAGATCAGATCATTGAACTTGTTTCAAAACCTTATCTAAACGTCATTCCGGGCTTAATACGACGTCGGATGACTGTTGCGACCCGGAATCTGCCCAGATCCTGAATCCCCAGTACCATTCGGTACGGGGCAGGCAAGTTCAGGATGACGACAATAGGTAGTTTTGAAACTGGTTCATTGAAGGATCATTTCCGTTTTCCGCGCAAGATGTAGTTTTGGGTAATATCTAAAAAATAGCACCTTGATAGTGTAGAATTAACCGAAATATCG
>CAZWLF010000032.1:0-8487 GCA_964634805.1 uncultured Gammaproteobacteria bacterium | reverse complement strand
AATCCCGGCGTTATGTTGGGACCAGTAACGAAGACGATTATTAGAACACCCCCGGGGTGGGTTTTGCCTGCCCGCCAGATGCTATCGCTCAGGCGATTGCAGGCGGGACTCCCCGGGGGTGGGGTAGTCAGGACAAAGCAACTTCTCAATTTAGAAGTTTAAAATTCAATCTAAGATTTCTGCAATCTGGCGGATCATGGAGAGCACTACCGCCGCCGGAAGCAGACTGTAAGAATCAACCCCCCGGTCGTCTTTAATGGTATAGGGCCGTTGTCCGGTGGTTACTTTCTCTGTTTTGGCATCATAATGGTAAACATACTCCGGAGTGATTTCATAATCGTCGGCGATTTCTTTTCCTTTTTCAACCGGAACGGCGTTGCGCAAAAAGACTTTGGGGACGCCGTAAAGGCCAAAAGCTTTTTCGATCAAATTCTCGTCCGCCTCTAACCGTTCCCTAATCGGTTCAATGCCCAGCTCGTCGCCTTCTTTGCCGACCATTCTTTCCAAGCGGCAATCGGGATTGTCGCATTTTAAATAAAACTCTTTTTTCTTTTGGTCGTAACCCACCTCCGGCGTAGTGTTGAGTTTCAATGTTCTGGGGGTATGACAAATCGGACAGACTACCCTGGTTTTGATCCGCTCATCAATTACCGCCATGGGCACGTCAATTAAAACAAAAAAGTCCGGGTCGTTTCTGTGGTTGATCAGGTCGCGGAAAAAGAGCGAGTAGGCGACCTGGTCCAAACTTCTGGGGAAGCCGTCTAAGAAAATAGATTTGCCAGTGTGTTTGTCAACTTCCCATTTGATCAGAGTGAGAATAAACTCGGTCGGTAAAAGATTAGTGGTACTCCGGCCTAAAAGGGCGTCAATCGCTTCTTTCAAAGGAATATAGCCGCGGTAATTTTCATTTAAATACTTTTTGAGTTTTGAACCGCCGCCTTCTTCGATCATGGCGTGAACATCGCGGACAATGTCGCC
Organism: uncultured Gammaproteobacteria bacterium; assembly: GCA_964634805.1. GTDB lineage: Bacteria > Patescibacteriota > Microgenomatia > UBA12405 > JAHJSD01 > JAHJSD01. Next base: position 7,509 of record CAZWLF010000032.1, on the reverse strand, counting down.
GACAGAAACGTGAGCCACTTTTTCCTCCCCGAAAATTTCCATAAACATTTTGGTATAAGTACCCTTGCCGGCGTTTTTCTTGCCTAAAAGGTAGGCGACAAAGGTGTTGTTTTTAAGGTAAGTTTTTATCTTTTCAATTTCAAATCCGGCCTTGGCTTGAAAATATTTTTCCCTGTCCCTCGGATCGGTGAGAACAAACTTTTGAGTTACTCCGTCGGTTTTAGTTTGATGCAGGGGGAATTGGATGCTTTTCATAAACGGTGAGTCTGTTTAATTGGTTGATTATAGTCAGGGTTTGTTTTAATATCAAGAGCAGCTTGGTAAAATGAGATTCTGGAGCGTGATTATTTTTTAACTTCTTAGACTATGGCTGAAGAAGGGAATGCAATAGTCGATGCTGCTGCCCTGGGACGATTTCGAAGGTAAGAGCGGGCCAGAAGGGAAGCGATAAAAAAGGAGGCGGCTATCAGCCGGATTTCTTTTAACTTTGTTGCGGTGGGAACAGGACCTCAATTAGATAAACTTTGGATCGGGATTTTGAATCTGCGGCCGGAAGAAGAGAGCGAAAAGTTAAAAGAAATACTTGCAGTGGGCCTTTCTGAGATTGACCCGGCGAAACTTTCCCAAAAAGCAGACGGCGATTTCCGGGTCGACCCTAAAGATGCGGAGTCTGGTATTATCCCCGGAGTTTTAGAGAAGGCCTTAGGCAGACAAGTGAATCGATTAGCTAAAGAGCTGTCTGAGTCGTCTGATCCGGATCAAGCGGAAAGACTTTTGTCCGACGCCGTTTTAAGATGTGAGGTAAGCGCTGATAAGTGGCCTTTTGAAGACGCGGCCTTAAGAATAGCAGGGATTAATTTTTGGGATAGAGACAAAAACCCTGACAAGGTTAATCAGGTACTTCTTCACGAGGTTTTAAGAGAGAAAGAATGAGTGGGGAAAAAGAAAAGACTTTTTCTGGTCGCTGTCCCGGTGATGGGTGGCCGATAACCTACACCAGAAAAGTTACCATTATCGCCGAGCAGGAAAGATTGGGTCCGCCTTCATGCAATTGCCCCTTAACTTCGCAATGTCAGTATGAAACGGACGTTGAAACGGACGTTCTCCCCTTCGTCGCCGGCGATGGCGAAACAAAACCCTGATTTCAAAGACAACTTGAACTTGACAATAGGCTTTGGCAGGTAGGAACAGGCTTTCGTTGAAGGTGAAATAAAATGCTTAGTCGGGGATGCCGGACTTGAACCGGCGGCCTCACGAACCCGAATCGTGCGCTCTGGCCAACTGAGCTAATCCCCGAAATTAAAACTGCCCATTAATTATCCGCCTTAACTTTTCCTGAGTAGTTGAATTATAGACGTAGTTAATCATAAAGGCAAAATAGTCTTTCTAAATTCCCAAATACTTTAATATATTAAATTATTAAAGTATTTAGGTTGGACTATTGGTTTAGACAGAGGGGAAATTTATTTGACTCCCTAAACCCCCTAATGATTTGAATCATTAGGGGGTTTTATAATGGGTGTAAACATTGTAGATGGGTTGATAGACAGCGACGAAGTATCTTTGTAGCTATTAAATTGGGGTTAAATTTAGACAAGCAGTTTAATTCGACTGGACATCGACAATATTTTCTCCGCTTAAGTCTGGTACATCTGCTTGAATGAATTTGAGGCCGCTGCTTTCCAATAACTGACAAAGGATTTTCATATTTTCTTCACCCGGGTCCGGTTTTGACTGGGGTATTGCCCGAACCTTTTTCTGAGCCAAATCGGGTCTTTCTTCTAACAATTTTTTGGCTAATAAATGAGCATTTTTGTGCGAAGAAACATACAGGATACCATATTCGTCTTTTAAGTAACCAATTAGCCGGGCTGTTGCTACTAATTGTTCGACCGAAACATCGTTTGCATCGTTGGCCACCATTTCAATTCCAAAGGCGACCGGGTTTGCTCCGCCGTCATGAAATTCAAGGTAATCTTCTTGGTCAAAGACCTGATGGACACTACCGTCTTTACCGACGACAAACTGAACCGAGGGAACCACTGTTTCTCTTTTGGTGCAGGAAAGATAGGTGATGCAATCTTCGGTAGTTCCTCCGGCAGTATAATGAACCACTGCTGCCAGGGGTTCAATTCGCCGGTCTTCTTCTTCGAGCTCATCCTCTTTTTTCATGCCAATTCTGCTTTTAACAGTTTGCCAGTGGAGGTCTTTGTGCTGGTAACCATGCTGCCGGATCTGTAGTTCTGTTTCTTTGACGGAAGCATAAGCCTCTTTAATTTCAGAGATTATTTTTGGTTCTTTCTCGACAGGCTTTTCTGTTTTTGGTTTTGAGGTCGGTCCTGGTTCTGTGTCCTTAGAGGACACTTCTTCTCTGGTTGGTCTTATTTCGGGTTCATCAGCAATGGCACCGGTTTTTCTTTTGGGTTTGAAGTATGCTCCTCTAGGTAAATCCTCCGCTCCGTCTGGGGATAACATACGGACTATAGGTGGCAGGGTAGATATTCTGCCTATGTCAGTTAGCCGTGCATATTCAAAAAAAAGAAGTTCTGTTTTTGTGAAGCTATTTTCTGCTGCTGCCTGGTCGAACTGAAAACTGTTTCGAAGAAGTTGTTTTCTGGTTCCTAAAGAGACACAGCTGTATAGTAGAGCAAGAGCTCGTATGTTTCTACTATTTTCAAACTCCTTTGAATTTTCCGGAATTAGCTCCTGCCAATTTTGATAAACTATTTTAGTAGCAACGGCAAGATTGTTGACATTGGTATCAAGGTGGTCGAGATTGAAGTCGTAGAGAAATCCTGCGGCAAATCTTTATAGGTCTTCGTTGTCGTTAGGGTCAGGAGCATCTGCTCTCTGGTCTATCATTAGCATTAAGTAGCCCCACTCATTCATAGTCATTTCTTCGTAGATGCCGGAATCAGAGCCAGTATACTCCATCAGACTTTTATACCAGCCGCCGATATTGTCTGCCCAGGGCTGAACTGGAGGAAGATCTCCGTTTTCTTCAAATTCTTTTCTTGCCGCCTCCGGGATATCCTGGCCATATTTTTCAAAAAACTCCGCTACTGTCGGTTTTATTACCTCTAAGAGTCGTTTCTCCAACTCTTTTTTTGGGTCTGTTTCTTTAATTTCCGCTGATGGCTGGTTAGGTTTTGGTGGCGGAGGGGGAGAAGGCGTCGGATTAAGGTTGAGTTTTGGCGTAGGGTTTTTGAGTATAGGTTCTTGTTTCTCGGCCCCCTTTTCTTTTTCTGACGCGGCCGCCTTTGGAGAACAGGCTGCCGCTGCCGTTCCGGCGGCAGCCAATAGAAACGTTCTTAAAAACTGTCGCCTGTTGATCGGCCTTCCCGCATTGTCTTCCGGCATAGGGGAATTATAGGGTGATATCTGGTTAAATATCAAGCGTGAGACTATTTCAAATGAGTAGCTTTTTGGTCCAAACGGGATTTCTTGATTTGTGGATCGAGGGGCCGATTTTCGTAAAAGCTTTATCGTGTCCCCGAAATGGTTTAATGATTTAAATCATTAAACCAAGAAGCGAAACAGAATTTATATTATCCGGTGGTCAAGTTTATTCCAAGACAGCTAAAACCTCGGGTGTTGTCTCGGAACGGACCATTAGAGATTTACTCATTTAATCATTTACTCATTTAACCATTTAACCATTTAACTATTTAACCCTTTAACCATTTAACCATTGATCCTTGAGCATTGGGAATTAAGCATTAGAGAAACCGGCCTTCTTATCTTTCGAGCGAGTTTGGCGAGTCGAGAAATTCTTCTAACAGTTTAAAATCTGTCTGTCCCGGAACACACCCAGGCGGATCAATCCGCCAGCGGGCGGACCACGGGCGCAAGCCCGTGGTGCAGTTTATTTTAACAATGCCCGGAAAAGAAACCGGAGTTGGCGGATCGACGATATTTTTACTTCCATGACCCCCCGAAACTGAAAGAGGCTTTTATTTTAAAAGACGTTTCCGGCTCCGACCACTGTCCTATCGGAATAGAAATTTAGACCTTCGATTAGGTTTTATGTCTATCTCCCCGGATTTGCAGACTTTACCGCCCCATTTTCCCGGGGTGTCAACCTGCCCGCATCGCCAAACTCAGCTTTGGCGGGCCTCGCCAAAAATTCCTTCGGAATATTTAGGCGGGCGGGCAAGCCTAACCCACCTCGGGGGTGTACTATTAAAGGCAAAAGGTTTAGAAGAGAAGGGAATTTGTGGCGAATCTTTTTTAAAAAAGTTGGGGATCAAATGACTCCGGTGGTTGGTTGTTCTTTTTCTTTTTTGGTAAGAATATACCCTTCTGATGTTTCAAAAACAAAATAGTAACCACTGTTGTCTTTGTATCCTGATTTTACCCATTTCTCCCAGGCTTTTTGAATTGTTTCCAACGCCATCAAGTCGGTGCGGTATTCGTTAAGATCGGGCCATTCCAATCTGTCCAGGGCGCTGTCTGTTTTAAAAAAGTGGGCAGATTCGTGGCGTAGAGTGAAGCCGGTAGTGGGGGATCTGGCCAATAGATAAGACTTTCGTTTCTTAGGATCTGCTTCCAGATTAAGTGGGAATTGGCCTGGATTTGGATGGGTTTGCTCTGGGTTGGGTATATTACCTACCAAGAAATAGTTTTCTTGGGGTAGTTTTCTCAGTTGGGGTTTCCCTTTGGCATCGAAGTAAATTTCTACCCTTTCGGGAGTTGACGGTTTAGGATCGCCGACGGCAAGAAGGATCACTGAGGTTTTTGGTTTTAATCTCCATCCGCCAAAGAGAGATACACCCGCTGAAGTGATGTACCTTCCAAGGGCATCTCCTTCTGCGGGTTCTGTAGGATGCCTAAGGGAGAAAAGTTTTGATTTGAAATCCAGCAATACCTGTTGGTGATATTGGCTAACCGGTGTTCTTGCCTCAATCGCCCTTTTTAACTCTTGTCTTACTTCTTCAATCGCTTTTTCTGTTTTTAAGATAGCTTTTCCCTGCTCTTTTTTCAGGCGGGGCTCATTAAGACTGACTAAGAGTGGCCGGATCGGGTCATAGGCAGGATCTCTGGTCTCCTTCATTTTTGGTTTTAAAACTGGAGCATCAACTAAGGCGATAATTAGTTTTCTTTTTCCGTCCGGGGTCAGCGACTCAAAGGGTTCTCCTTCTTCAAAAGCTCCGGGACGGATGTGGAGTTTTACTCTTTCCGCCTGGATGATTTGGATACCCCGTTTAGCCAGCTTTTCTTCGCTGAGAACGTCTTCGGGTATTTCCGTAATAAGAGGATGTTCAGCTGAGGCTTGGTGTTCAGGGAAGAGAGGCAATGAGTCTGAGCCAGTTTCAATTTGAGCAGCAACTTCAGGCTCCTGGTTTCTAACTGCCGCTTGTTGGAGATGAGCGAAACCTTTTACTTCTTCTTTGGTGAAGAAAGTTTCTTTCCTGTCCTGGTCAGTGTAACGGAAGGGCAAGCCATAGGGACTGAAGTAAAACCTGAGTTGACCGCATTCTTGGGAGGAGAAAGTTGGTGGTGTTTTGGTCTCTTTTGACTTTTTAGACGAAGAGACTGCCATAATCTCTGTAGCTGTTTTTAGTCCTGACAGACCCAACGCCGTTCCTAAACCCGCTCCAGCGACAGTAGCTCCAAATTCTCTAAGAAATTTCCTCCTGTTGAATCTCTTTAGCGCTCTCGATTCTGATACTCCTTCCGGCATCGCTTAATTATAAAACAAAGTGAGCACCGGTGTAAAGGAAGCTGGATAAGACCCTAAACTTATGTCCTGCAACACAATCAGCTTGTGAGTAAAATTCTCCAAAACGGGCTTTACCAAAAACCAGTAGGCGAAAAAAGGTTTAAAGAAAATTAGTTCAGATTGTTTATAACCTTCTCATACCAGAAGAGGGTAAAAACTCTTCTTACCTTTCTTAGTCCATTCTCAATCTGGTACTATGTCCAGCAGCTAACGTTTCCTGCAACGGAGGAAACAATTCTTCAAATTCGGTCTCATGATCAAATAGGAACAAAGTCTGAGTACGTCTTGCTATCTCTACAAATGTGGCAGCGGCCTTCTTGTCACGAATAGGCAAATAGTTAGGGTTGACCCAAACGATCAATTGAGGGACTTCTTCGGCGTGGTCCGAAGGAGATAACGATTTCTCTGCCTCCATTTTTTGCCTAAATTCTAATCGCCGCCGCGCCTCCTTCCATAAATTTTCTTCTGCTTATTCCTTTTGATTTTTGACCTTCCGAACCCGATTCACCTTCTGGCATAAGTTTATTATAAAGCAAGAAGTGGCAATGTGGAAAATTCGAGCGGAACCTCGGGACGCCTTAACTCCGGAGCTTGTTTGGCAAGGTTGGATGTCAACGGGGGGGCATCTAAAAAGAGGAAAAAAAGTTTCAAAAGAGCAAATTAGAGATTTAATTGGTAAAATAATATTTGCCATGCTCGGCTATATGAGCAGGCTCGCTCACGAACAAAGTGAGCTGAGTGAGGAGGAGTCGCATAGTGGTCAATTGCGCCGGTCTTGAAAACCGGTGTCTCGCAAGAGACTCGTGGGTTCAAATCCCACCTCCTCCGCCGTCCTTCGCCAAGTCGGACTTGGCTTCGGCGGACACAGTTTGTCGTCAATAGTGTCTCTGCCAAGAAGTTCACAAAGGAGGATTGTCTTTCCGACACAAAAATGACTAATGTCAATTAATAAATCAAAAAATAAAGAGCGGTGTCCCCGGTGAGACTCGAACTCACGACCTCCTGCTTAGAAGGCAAACGCTCTATCCACCTGAGCTACGGGGACCAAATTGTCCTTTTTCTTTTAAAATAACTTGTTAAAGTAAAATTGCGCTCCCCGACAAAAGCTGCGCATTTTGACGGGCCCGCTTGAATGTGAAACTTTCAGCGGGTATCCACCTGAGCTACGGGGACCAAATTGTCCTTTTTCTTTTAAAATAACTTGTTAAAGTAAAATTGCGCTCCCCGACAAAAGCTGCGCATTTTGACGGGCCCGCTTGAATGTGAAACTTTCAGCGGGTATCCACTTGAGCTACGGGGACTGCCCTTTATTTTATCATTTAACCTTTACAATTTGAAATTTGTTTTCGCGGGTTACTATCGGTTGACTGTTTCGGTACCAAGAAGACCACGGAGTTGTAAGTGTCAACTAATTCGGTAATGCTTTTTTTGACTGTTTTGTCCTCCTCGTCGGGCGGTTGAGGCCTCCGGTTAAATGTTCGCCCCGAGGTGGAAATCTTTAGACACCTCGGGGGGCGTTGGCTCTGTTTCAATAAATAACGTCGGAAGAAAAATCTTACCCTCATATCCTACCCAATGTAGGCGGGTGGTACTGGGCCTCTAATTTTTGAGCAACTTGCCCCGTTCGCCCCCGATAGGGCAGTCAGAGGTGTTACTGATATCTGTCTCTGTGAGGGCTCCTTAATTCCCGATTTGAAGAGTTGATAAACGAAGTCTGTGGTCGCGAAAACATAAAACCCATTTCAAAATTCATGTTTAGCCTCTAATTAGGATAATTATTAATGCCA